>SVCL01000028.1 GCA_015058405.1 Clostridium sp. | reverse complement strand
GGTATATTTTTAGAAATAAATAAAATTAAATCATAAATAATTTTATGTAAGTATTGAATATATAAGATTAAATGAGTTATAATTGAATCCATAATAACGACATCCTTTCGTGCTTATTTTGTTTTGTTGTAGATTCAATTTTAACATTAAATTAGGGGGTCGTTGTTTTTTATTCAAAAAAACTTTCGAAACCTTGATATATAAAGAAAAATTTTAAAAAGAATAGTGTATAAACTTTACATTATCAAATTAAACAGGAGAGTTATAAAATGAAAACAAAAAGATTTATGAGTAAAACATTAACTACTGTTTTATCAGCTGCACTACTAGGTTCTACATTATTTACTTTACCTACAAATGCTGCTGAACAAACAATTCTAAATTCAAATTTTGAGAATGGAACAGATGGATGGACAGCTAGAGGTAACTGTGTAATTAATCCAGCTTCATGGACAAAGCATAATGGAAATAACAGCCTATATATAGGAAATAGACAAACAAGCTCGACTGGAGCTGCTTATAACTTAAATGGTAAAGCTCAAGCTGGAGGAACTTACAATGTTTCTGCATACTTTATGTCATGGCAAATATACAACGATATTCAAGTAAAAATAACTTTATCTTACAAAGACAAATATGGAAGAATTCAATATGCTCCAGTTGCTAATGCTACAGCTGGATGTGGAGAATGGAAAGGTCTAAATGGAACTTTCACAGTACCAACTGAAGCAAATGAACCTGTAATTTATTTCGAAACATCTGATAGAAATTGTGATTTATATGTGGATGACGTTAAGATAACTCAAGTTTCAGGTGGATCTCAAACTCCAGCTGAACCACAACCACAACCTCAACCAACAGGTTCTACTGATGATTATATGAAGAATATGAAGATAGATACTTTATGTCCAAATGACATTTTAAATAAAAGACCTGGTGTAGCTTATGGTACATTCCAACATAAGACATACTATTCTAAAACTACAGGTTGTGTAAGAGGATTCAATCTTTTACTTCCTGCTAACTACAATCCTCAAAAGAAATATCCTGTATTATATTTTTTACATGGTATTTTTGGTAATGAAAATTCAATGCTAGATACTGGAATAGATAGAATTCTAGCAAACCATGTAGCTGATGGAAATGCTAAAGAAATGATAGTTGTACTTCCAAACATGTTTGCAGCTCCAGAAGGTTCTGAACCTTCATTTACTGACGAAGGTGTTAAAGGATATGATAACTTCGTTAATGACTTAACTAATGACTTAATGCCATACATAGAAAGCAACTATTCTGTAGCAACAGGTAGAGATAATACTGCTATTGCTGGATTCTCAATGGGAGGAAGAGAAACTTTATTTATTGGTGTTACAAGAGCTGATAAATTTGGTTATGTAGGTGCTATGTGTCCTGCTCCAGGTGTAACTCCAGGTAGAGATGGTATGATGAATCATAAAGGTCAACTTCAAGAAAGCCAATTTAAAGTAACTAATCATGCTTATGATCCTTATGTTTTAATGATTGCTGCTGGTACTAATGATGGAGTTGTTGGAAGATTCCCTAAGAGCTATGATCAAATATTAACTCGTAATGGTCAAAATCATATTTACTATGAAGTACCAGGTGGAGCACATGATAATACTTCAATCAGAAGTGGATTAAATAACTTTGTAAGAGCTATCTTCAAAGCAAAATAATTAAGGAATTACTTAAACACTAAAGATGTTATGATATCAAAAAATATAAAATAATTAGCTGCGTATAGACTAGTTTGATTTCGGAAGAATTTCTATCTTTTAAATGGAACTTTACGCTAAAGGCTTGAAACTCGTATGCACTCAAACAAATAAACCTTCTTAACGCTTCAAGTACCATTTAAAAGATGAAATACTAATCCTCATCAAAATGCTATACTCCGCTAAGTATTTTATATTTTTTTGCTATAACATCATTGCTTTAAGACTCTTGATACATTTTGCTTAAATGATACTCCAAATCTTGTATTTGGTTAGTAGAACTTACATCGCGGAATGAATATGAGGTGATGTTTCCTTTGAGATGAGTGCTCCTTTGAATCATATTATATTCATTTCTTAGCTGAATTTCTATATTTATAATTTCATTATTATTTGTAGTTGCTTTTATATCAAGTCTTGAATATTTATCCCCAATAAATTGCTTTTCCAGGTCTGTTCCTTTTATTTCTACTGATGTTATTTTATTAGTTGGTTTAAATGAACAATTATCGTAAGTTACTACATTCCTTGCATATACCTTATCCCCTACCTGGATATCTTGTATTTCTTTGTTGCCTAATTCTGTTTTTACAAGTGTTCCTGCTGTAAAACATTTTGGGGAGTTTAAATCACCTGGTAAGGTATATGTCTTACTGCTAGTTCCATTATTAATATTTTTTCTTGTATTATTAACTACATTACTCTTAACATTATTCGCTGTAGTATTAGCTAAATTTTTATTTACATTACTATATACATTTTTACCTAAACTGCTTGTATTAAACTTATCTAAACTTCTCTTTAATGATGTTGCAACGTCATTTACCTTCTTTGCATTAACTTTATTAGAACCATCTAATTCAAGTAATACATCATCACCATCATAAAGATATTTTGTAGTTTTTCCTGCTGCTTGTTTTTCTACTCTTAGACCTTTTGAATTATACTTATTAGTTTCTAAAAGTTTTCCATTCTCACTAACAGTTTCTAGTCTGTTGTAATTATCATAAGTTAATACTCTAGTTTTTTCTACTTTTAATGTAGAACTGTTAGATTGTATTTCTGATAATAAGTTACCATTATTGTCATACTTAAAGCTTGTTTCTTCATTAGTATTTGTAGAAATTTTTATTAACCTATTTTCAGCATCATATTTATAAGTCGTAGTTTCTATAGGATCCTTAACCTTAATAATATTACCTAACTTGTCATATTCATATGTTGTAATATTTTTTAAACAAAAAGATACCAATAACCTAAGTTATCAGTACCTTTTACCCTCAAATCTTATAAAATTATCTGCTATATAATATTCAAATTCTGAACCGCCCATTTTTTCATCCATATTTACTCCGTACATACCCTGTACTGGCCTTTCTTGTCTTAAATTATATTCATGCCAAAATCCTTGTATATCACTAACAGCTGTTTCGTACTTAAACTTTCCACCTACTCCTACAACCTTAAATTCATCTTTTTCTACTATTCTATATTCCATAATAAATCCACCTTCCAATGAAAACTTGATTTTTAGAGGAGCAAATGACTTTACCATTGCCTTTCCCCTTCGAACTTCAGTTGGTGTAACTCCATGAAACCTGCTAAAAGCTTTAGTAATATTCTCTTCAATATAATTAATAGCTTCCCTAACACTTTGAACCCATTCCATATTTACGCCTCCCTCAATTCGTTAATCTTATTTTAGCATTGCAAAAAATTAACATCCCGACTTTTTCTGCTTTCTTTTGTCATGTAATAAACTTAACTTATTAATTATCTTCTTTCGATAATTATCTCATAAATTCCATATATTACAACACGATATCTAATTGATATCTTAATATAAATCTATTATTTCAATCTTATAGCTTGTCCACCCCAAAAGCCATATAAACAACTGCCTTGTTAAGTTTCTCAAATAACAAAAAAACATATATTTTTATAAATAAAAAAACAAAAATTAAATATGCTCCTTTTCAAATACGGAAGGCTGATTCGTTTCCTAGGTCAACCCTGAAGATAAAATATTATCTTGACGCAATATCATAGACTTAAATCCTTAGACATTTTTGTTCGGAGCTTATATAATTTTCATTTATTCTTTCTTATAACTTCTTACAAACATTCTTGAAAAATTATATAACACAAATACAACTATAGCTGTAGTTACATAAATTTGAATACCACTTAACTCTTTAAGTATACTACCTAAGCTCTCATATCCTCTTGAAACTAAAAATGCAGACATTTTAATTGATGCAACAATTCCTATTGCCATAGGGAATGTTAACCCTGCAAATCCTGGATGAAAATCATACTTAAAGAAAGCTGGAATCTTTATAGCTATAAATATTAATGCCCCTAGTACTGCTAAATATAAAAGACTTACTAAAAGAAAATTAGGTTCCTTTATATAATTTAAATAACCTACAACACAAAGACTTGATGGTGCAAGAACTATTGCTTGAGTATGAAACATAGCATCTTTTATAGGATGATTCATTAATCTATAAATAATAAATGGTATTATAAGTACAAATATAAAAATACCATAGTAAACAATGATTTTACCTAAAAAAGGTTCATTCATTACTCCTCCAACAACTGTTGAAACCATTATTCCATTATAAGTTACAAACCAACTTGGTACAAAAGTATCCATATTAATTCCCTTAAATACATTTCTATAAGTAAACACTAAAATATGAATAGCATGTAGTATTGTAGCTATAAGCCAAATAGCTTTCCCCAAAAAGTTATTAAAGTCAAAGTAATAACTTCCAAGAATCATAGAAATCATAGTAAGCCCTGCATATAAACTAGCTGGCACTGTATTACTATATTCTTTTCTGAAAGTACCTGGATATAAAGCTATCTTAATAATATAACAAATAAGAATTATTGTAGCTGCTATCATTGTTATATGCCTTATATATGTATATCCTAAAGTTAAATAAACATTAGATAATGTTGCTGCTCCTACCATAGTTGGTAATATTGGTACTGGTAAATTCTCTATTTTCTTTAAAAATGTCTTCATAAATCGTTGCTCCTTAATACTATTTAGAATAATAGTATCTGTACTTTTCATCCTCATTAAAGAAATCTGAATAATCTACATTAAATAGAGGTTTCTTTAATTTTGTAATATCAATTTCTCTTGCTATAAGCTGAGTTAATACTCCTCCATAAGATATATTTCCTTGAAGTATAGCACCATAAATCTTTCCATCCTTATGTATTACCTTTTTATAATTTCCTGCACTATCTTCTTCACTTTCTATCTCATAAGTATCATCAGGTGGTGTATTCATGCCTAAGGACATAGTTGGTATACCTAAGAAATTCATTGTTGACTTACTTGTAAAGAAATCTGTAATTTCTATCTCTCTACCTACCATATTTTCAGCTGCTACAATTCCTTCTTTAGTAGCTACTGACCATATAGGTCCTCTACCTGTTACATCTCCTGCTCCATATATATCTTCAATATTTGTTCTACCCTTAGCATCAATAATTAATCCAAATTTATCACATTCTACAGGTGTATCTTGTAAAAATTCAACATTAGATCTTACACCAGCGCAGCATACTAGTAAATCACAAGGAATATACTCACCATTACTTAATTGGATTTCCTTTATTACTTCCTCTTCATCAACTATTAGCTCTTTAACACCTACACCATAATATTGTTTAACACCATGAGCATCATAAGCTTTTTGATATGTTAATGCTGCTTTTTGGTCTAATTGAATGGATAACATTCTATCTTGCATTTCTACTAGAGTTAATTCTTTTCCATAATCTAAAAGACCTGTAATTACGTCTATCCCAACAAGACCTGCACCCATTATTACAATGTGTTTACATTCTTCTTTTTTAGCTTCATTCATTATAAAAACACAATCATCTAAATTTCTAAATCCTATAGAATTCTTTGCTGTCTTTAAATGTGGTATTGGTGGAAAGAATGTATGAGCTCCTGTGGCAATTAAAAGCTTATCATATTCTATTTCTCTTCCACTTTCTAAAATAACCTTCTTATCTTCTACCTTAAGACCTGTAACAGCAGTGCCTTTAATCCATTTAATATCATATACTTTCCAAAAGTTATCTTCCATAAACTCAAGAGCCTTAAGATCACGAATACCTTCCATATAATAATGAAGTATACATCTTGAATAAACATAATCATCCTTTGATATTAATGTTATTTCTGCATCTTTATCTCTTAATCTAAGCTGTCTTGCTGCATTTATTCCAGCTGCTGATGCTCCTATTACTACATATTTCATAGACTACTACACCTCCTCTAAAGTTAATGCTCTCATAGGGCATTTAGCTACACATTGAGGATTACTGCCATCTTCTTTAGCACAACTTGTGCACATATCACATTTCATTATTTCTAAATACTTCAATCTGTCACTTTTTAATACACCAAAAGGACAACACATTATGCACATATAGCAACTTGAACATCTGCTTTTATCATATAAAACAAAACCACTTTCTCTATCTTTTCTCATAGCTCCTGTTTGACAAGTATATACACATTCTGGTCTATCACAATGTCTACATAATATTGGTGCTTCTGTTAACTTACTATCTACAGTTACTCTAATTCTAGAATCACAGGATTCATGACTTACAGTACATGCTGTAACACAAGTTAAACAACCAATACATTTACTTCTATCAATCCTAATTCTTTTCATCTTTAGTCCCCCCAGAAATTTTTCTAATATTAACTGGTGTAGTTTTAAATGATGGTTCCTTTGAATATTTATCATATACAGAAGGAGTTAAGTTATTACACTCAATGTAATGCATTGGAGCAAAAATCTCATCATATTTTACATTATCAGTTGATCTAACTATAAAATCAGAAGATTGACCATTTATAGAATCCACTCTTACTATTTCATTTTCTTCAATACCTAAATCCTCTAAAAGTTTAGTATTAAAGAATGCATAAGCTTCTCGTGAAGTTACATCAGTTACAAATCTAATTTCTCTTGTTCTAGTTAAAGTATGCCATTGTCCTACTGTTCCTCTTCCTGTATTTAAGGTATAAGGGAACTCCTTAGTGTTAGGTATTGGATTTTCCATAACATCTTCAAATATAAAATGAGCTTTATTATTCTTAGTATAGTATTTACCATTTTCAAATAAACGCCTTTGGTTATCTGTAAGTACATCACCTTCTTTAAATGGCCATTGAATACCCTTAGAACCTTCAAGAGCATCATAGTCTATACCTGTTATTTCACAAGGCATATATCTTGAACATTCCTTCATTAAATTAAAAGCATCCCTTGGAGTTTTCCATCTTTCTAGAAGATTTCCCATACCTAGTGCTTTACCTATACCAAGTAACACTTCATAATCAGTTTTTTCATTTTCCTTTCTTTCTAAGGCTGGACGCATTGCTGATACTCTTCTTTCAGTATTAATATAAGTTCCTTCCTTTTTAATACCAGGAACTACTGGTAAGAATACATCTGCATGTGCTGAAGTATCAGTATCATCATATATATCTTGAACCACTAAAAGCTCTAACTTCTCCATAGCCTTTTTAAAGGTAGTATTATTGGTCCACGAATGTCTTGGATTAGTACATATTACAAATAAGCCTTTTATCTTATCATCTATAACATCTTGAACTATTTGGTCATATGTTATTGTTGGCTTATGAGCTAGAAAATCTTCATCTACTCCTAAAACCTTAGCAACTCTTTTTCTTCTGTCTTCATCTCTATAATCTCCGCCACCAAAAAGTCCTGTAGTATTACTAAATACTCTTGAACCCATAGCATTACTTTGACCTGTTATAGAGTTTGCCCCTGTTCCTGGTCTTCCTATGTTTCCAGTCATTAAGGCTATATTTATAATAGCTTCTGCTGTTCTTACTGCTTCATAACTTTGATTTACACCCATTGTCCACCAAAGTGAAACTCTTTCACCTTTATGAATAAGTTCAGCTAACTCTATTATTCTTTCCTCTTCTATGCCTGTAACCTTAGTAGCCTTTTCTACTGTATACTTTTTAACAAATTCCTTAAACTCATCAAAACCTTCTGTATACTTTTCAATATAATCCTTATCTATATAATCTTTTTCTATTAAGATATTAGACACAGCATAAAGGAGCATTAAATCTGTCTTTGGCTTAATTCCAAACCAATAATCTGCATGAATAGCTGTTTCTGATCTTCTTGGATCAATTACTATTAGCTTTTTATTTTCATTACTTCTTATTCTGCCCCAAAATACAGGATGAGCTACTACAGGATTAGCTCCAATTAAAATTATGGTATCTGAAAGTTCAGCATCATTTAAAGTATATGGAGGTGCATCAAATCCAAAACTATGCTTATGTGCAACAACTGCTGTAGACATACAAAGACGAGTGTTACCATCTAGGTTTGTTTGTAAGAAGTTTCTCATAATATGACCAAGAAGAGCAAATTCTTCAGTAGTTAACTGACCTGTACTAATACCTGCTAATGCTTCTCTTCCATACTTCTCTTGTATTTCTTTAAACTTATCAGCTACATACTTATAAGCTTCTTCCCACTGCATTTCTTTAAAACTTCCATCTTTTTCTTTTACCCTTGGAAGAGGTGAACATTTAAATAATGTAGTTTGTCTGTCTAATGAAAGACCTTTTATACAAGAAAACCCATCATTAACTGGATAACCTTTTGTAGGTTCAACCCTTACTATCTTGTCACCTTCAACATGAAAATCCAAGTTACATGCTAATGCACAGAAATTACATGTTGATTGAACTTTTTTCATCCTATCCCTACTTTCTTTATATATATAATTAATACTTTTTGCAAAGATATTTTAAAGTTTACAAAAAGTAAAAATTGCACAACATCTCTTTTCTGATACTTTAACAATATTATGTTTTCCTAAAAAATATATATTATTCTGTATTAAATCAGTAATATTCTTGCTTTGTTCTACAGTATAATGTAGTATTAGTTTTTATTATTTAAAATGGGGTGTATTATATGAAAAAAATAAAAAAACTACTGTTGATTTCAATAGCTGCAGCACTTTTAATTCCTGCTTATGGATGTGATAATACTAATAAAAAAGATGAAGAAAAAATTGAACTTACTATTTCAGCTGCTGCAAGTCTTAAAGAAGTTATGGGGGAAATTGAAAAAGAATTCACTAAAGATAACCCTAATATAAAATTATCCTTTAATTTTGGTTCTTCAGGATCTCTTCAAAAGCAAATACAAGAAGGTGCTCCTAGTGATATATTCATTTCTGCAGGTGAAAATCAAATGCTGCAACTTGAGAAAGATCAATTAATTGATGAAAATTCATTATCTAATCTACTTAATAATCAATTAGTATTAATAAGCAGCTCCGATAATATTAAAACTATGGATGATTTAAAAAATGTATCTCACATTGCAATGGGTGAACCCACAAGTGTTCCTGCTGGAAAATATGCTGATGAATCTTTAACTAGTTTAAACTTAAAAGACAGCTTAGCACCAAAGTTAGTTTACGGAAAGGATGTTAAGGAAGTATTAGCTTGGGTTCTATCAAAAGATGCAGATGCAGGCTTTGTTTATAAAAGTGATACCTATAATGTAGATTCTATTAATGTAGTTGATACTATAGGAGACGAATATCATTCTCCTATAAATTATCCTATAGCCATTATAAAAGAAACAAAAAATCATGACGCAGCTAAAACTTTTGAAGATTACTTATTTACTAATAACGCTAAGGAATTATTCGATAAATACGGATACAAACCTCGCTAAAGCTTTTATGAATAAATATAATTATGCTATTAAAAATATATCATTATATGAAGACATATCAGAAAGAATAAAATATAATGTTTTTGCTCTACACTACTAGGTACCAAACTTGCTAAATCATTACTACTTCCAATATAATCATCTGCCGCATTCCAATATGTCAGTAAATGTATTTCATTAATAAAGTCATTATATCCGACACACTATATTTTCCATAAATATCAGTTACTGTAGTCTTTAAAACTCCATTACAGAGAGGATTTGAAATAAAGTTATACGTTTCTTCTGGCTGATATAATAATTTTCTTATATACATGATATTTAAGGTTCTTATCTACACATAAAGTATTAGCTGTTGTTACTATTTTTACATGTATTTAAATGAAATAACTAACTAATACAATAACAACATTTATTTAAGAAAGCTTTATAAGTTACAAAATACAAAAAGAGACTCTGACTTTTTCCTACTCCTGTCCCTAACATTCGAAAAAATATTTATTTGTAAATAAGAAAAACTAAGAATAATTCACTCATATATTAATGAACAAATTATTCTTAGCTTTTTATTATTAGATGTAACTAATTTAGAAATTATAAACTTCTCTAGCTGATGGAGAAATTACAATTAATGCAGATGAATTTATATTTTGTAATAACTTAACCATATAGGATTCTGGTATAGCTACACAGCCTGGTGTTGGTTGTGTCTTACAATGTAAAAATATAGCTGAACCATTACCTTTAACTGTGTCATAAGTATTATAATTAATTACTATAGCATATTTATATGGTGCTGGATGATCTATTAAATGTTCAGCTGAATTCCAATCCCTATCTCCTACATCTCCTGATGTCCACTTATTGTAATATTTAGAGTTAGGATCATCTACCCAATAATCATTACCTGTAACTTTTCTATAAGATATATTACAGCCTGGATTATTAGCTACACCAAAAGCTGTTCCAAAACTAAACACTCCAGCTGGTGTTCTTCTATCCCCTTCATGTTTATTATAGGAAATACCATTACTACCTACATAAGAGTCAACAGAAAATACTTGTTGCCATACTCCTGAAGAGTTTTTCATATGGAATTCAACAATAGCACTTCCTCCACCTTGTCCTTTTACTATAACTAATTGATTTGTTTGACTAGCAACTTTTAATTTAGAAACATAATCACTACCTTCTTGACTTACTTGTACTGGATTTTGTTCTTTAGAAGACTTACCTTCTGAATTATTTGTTGCATCTTTGCTGTCATCATAATTAGTGGTAACTTGTTTTTCTTTTTGCTTTTCTTCTTCCTGCCTTTTTTCCTCTTCTTGCTTTTTCTCTTCTTCTACTCTTTTCTCCTCTGCTTTCTTTTTCTCTATTCCATCTTTAACAGTACCAATATACTCTTTTAATGTAGCAGCGTTTTCTATAGCTTTTTTATATTCATTATTAGAATAACTTTCCTTTATAGATTCTTTATCTTCTTCAACCTTAGCCTTTTCTTCCTCTGCAAATTCAGCTAAATCAGTAGCTTCTATCTCTTCATATATCTCATTATATTTATTTTCATTTGTATCTATAATCTCACCTTTTAAATCTTCTAATAAATCCTTATCCTTTATTGAACTTTCTAAATCTTTAGCTTTTAAATCTTCTTCCATGTTATTAGTTAATTCCTCATATTTTTCAGTATAATCTTCTAAAACATAGTTTTCACAATCTTTTTTATAAGCTCCAAGGAAATTATTAAGATCAGAAATCTTATTATTCTTTTGTTGTATATTTACTACAATTACTATAACTAAAATTATTAACGCCAAGCTTGTCCCAATAATCTTAGTTAGTCCCCTTTTTGATATCTTCATTTATTACTCCCACTTTATGTATAGCTAAAACTTAGTAAACAGCAGGAGGCTTGTATACTAAGTTTTAAACAATATATTAATGTTAATTTTTTATTATTTTATACGAATTTTCTTTAATTTACTTAAAGCTAATCCACCTAATGATAATGCTCCTAAAACTATTGTGTATAATATACTACTATTTGCAGTATCTGAAGTTTTTACAATAGCAGCATCATCTGTGTAATAATCATTATCACCTATAGAATCTCCTTCATATTGCGATGGTACGTCTTCTTCTGATATAAATACACTAACTGTTTCGCTTTCATATTCATATCTACCTTCTGGGTATTTTATTAAAACTTCACCTGCTCCTAAACCTTCAATTACAGTACCATTTATACGTTCCCAGCTCTTTCCTCCATTTACTGAATAGTACATGCCTTCTTTAATTACATCTATTCTTCCGTCTTTATGGCCTTTTGTAGCATTCTTAACTTTAAATGAACTAACATCTGGTTTTGGCATTTTAATTACATCTCTTGAACCAACAGTCACTTCTATAGAATCACCTGGTAATGTAGTCTCAGTTTCTTTATATCTAATTAACACTTTTCCTGCAGGTACCATATCAGTATAATTTCCACTTATGCTTGCCCATGTAGCCCCATTATCTATAGAATACTCCATAGTATTATCTAAGCCTTCTATTCTTCCATGCCAATAAAAACCTCTTGGAGCATCGTATACCTTAATTTTAGTTATATCTGGTTTTGACTTATTTGCAGCTTTATCAACTTCTTTTATTGTAAATTTAATTGAATCACTACCTAAAAAACGTTCTGTTTCTGAATATCTTAATAAAACTTCACCTGCTCCTAAACCATCAATTCTATATCCTTTTACCGGTATCCAACTTTCTCCTCCATCTAAGGAGTATTCCATATATTCGCTAACTCCTTCTATTCTTCCAGTTTTTCCTCCTTTAACAGAATCCATAACTGTATAATCTTCTATACGTGGAGTTAACTTCTTTTCTTTCTTTCCTTTTGCTGCTGGTTCAGATATAGTTAAATATATTCTATTACTTGCCATAGTTAAATCTGTTTCATAATATCTAAGTTGTACAATGCCAGCACTTAAACCATCAATAGATGTTGCTCCACCAGGCAACTTAGCCCATGTTTTACCTGAATCAGTTGAATATTCAATACCATCAAAAATGCCTAATATCTTACCATCATTTCCACCATTTACACTTACATTAACTACTTCATAATTTTTTTCATCAGGTGCAGAAACAACACCTTTCTTTCCATTATCAGCATCTTCTAAAACTACTGTTACATATGGACTAGCTGCATGTGTATCTGTTTCATAATATCTTATCAATATATTTCCAGCCTTAACTCCATATATTGTATCTCCCCAAGCAGGGTACCAATTCTTTCCTCCATCCCATGAATACTCCATACTTTCATCTGCACCAAAAATTTTACCATCATTAGCTCCCTTTAATGATGGTTTTTGAGTGGTAAATCTACTTACATCAGGGGCAGCAGCTTCTAACTTAAGAGTTTTTACATCAACCCAGCCTACTATATCCTCATTATCTGGTAATCTATATGCTACCTCATAATCAGTGTTAGGTTTAAGTCCTGAAAATACGACTTGAGATCCAGTTGGTGTAACCCAATCTTGAAGGACATTTCCTAAGCCATCTTCTAATCTATATATATAATTTCCCTTTACATTAACAGTAATTGCTGTTTGAGTAACACTCACATCACTATCTTTTACTTCTACTTTTGAAACTGCACTAACATTAATACTATTTCCTGTTAATACTATTCCACTTACTAATATTCCTGATATTATAGCTTGTATAATTTTTCTTTTCATTTTATCCTTCCCCTCAAATAATGTTTATATTTATTCTTCATACATAATACCACTTATTATCTTACTTTACAATATAATGAATTATTTTTCATATTTTTCCTCTATTTTTTTCTGAATTTAAATTAATAACTTATCATCAACTTTATGATTATAAAGATATCTTTATCTCTCTAATTAAATTTCTTACATCTTTTTTCCTTAGGATTAGTAAATATATCTTCTGGTTTCCCTTCTTCTAAAATATATCCCTTATCAATAAATATGACTCTATCTGCAACTTCTCTTGCAAAGTTCATCTCATGAGTTACAATTAACATTGTCATTCCCTCTTTAGCAAGTTCTTTTATAACCTTCAGAACTTCACCTTCATTTTAAATCTTATCAATGAAGTACTTTTAGAATCTAGATGCAAAATTCTTTACGCTTACTTTTTATTTCTGCATTAGTTCTTATACATAAACAAAATATACCGTTGTAATTGAAGTATCTTTATTTCAGTTACAACGATATTTTCTTTAACTTTTAGGTTAATCTATTATTTATTATGCATTGTATGTTACAAGTTTTTTCCTTGTTCTTTTAAATACTCTTCTAGCAATTTCTTCTCATATTTATCTTCAGGTACTATTCCTAATTCATCATATGCCCATCTTATTTCTCTTTCTAATCTTCCAATTTCACTATTTCTCTCATATCCATATTTAATTCTAAACTTCCAATCACTATCTAACTCAAAAGTAAATAAACACCATGTAGGTTCATCTGCTTCTTTAAATTCCAACCATAAATTTTTATTAATTTCTAAGAGTTCTCTTAGAAGTTCCTTAAATATTTTCCTACTTACATTATATTCTTCTGGAATATCTCCACTATGATGAACCTTAGAATCACTAGTAAAAATTGAATCCATTTTCCATTTCCAATCTTATACTCTACTTCAAATGATATAGGTCTCTGTGATGTACCACTATATATAGGCTCTATTTTTACATCCACTGTTTCTCCATTATCTAAAGCTTTCGCCCATGACTTCTCCATAGCTTTCCAATCCCCTCTATTCAAAGTAGAATTCATAGGCACTAAGTTATCTAAACTTCCTGACCCATTAAATATACTAGCAATTAAATGCCCACCATCATCATTAGGTAATCTGTCTTCACGACCTGCAACTCTTTGAGCATATGAATTTCTATTAGCCTTTCCTAATTCTAGATTTGCTTCTACCTTTGATATTCTTCCATTTGCATCAGTTATATACTTATAACCTTCACTAGTTTCATATTCAATGTTAGCCTTCAACATTTTTTTACCATTTACTTTAGTGTACTGCTCTCCATACTTTACTTTTTTTACAACTTCAGTTGCTCCCTTATGGCAGAGTCTGTATCTTTATTTTTAATGGCCGAATTAAGCGTTTTTAACTCTTACCACTATTTTAAAACTACTTCTAATCCCTTATCATTTTTTTGTTTTGTAGCTATCTTTTCATCCTTAATTTATCAAACTTATTTTATCATGCTACATCGTCTATTTCCACATTAGGTAATTTACATAAAACAAAAAATACCGTTGTAATTGAAATACGGATACTTCAATTACAACGGTATTTTTTAACTTTTAAACGTAAAGGAAAATAAGGTGATAAAGACTTTAAAAAGTATTTTTGTTTCAGAAACTAGACTCAACTTTTAAATTTATTCTATTCTCTTTGTTCTCTACATAAACCATTGTATTTAGCAAATTCAGGATATATATCCCAATTCCCTTCAACACTAAAGTTACCTTTTTTTTGCACCACTTCTCCTGTTATTTCATTTTTTTTACTCATAATTGTATTTCCATCCTGTAAAAAAGTAAAGTGCATAGTACTTAAAACCTTTTCTCTGTCTCCATCATACTCCCAGTATGATGACTCATTTAAGAAAAGTCTATTTTTTTGAACCTCCTTAAATGAATAATATAGATAGTTTCTTTTATATTTATCTAAAAAGTAAACACTTACCCATACTCCAGCCACATTAATTATATATTTCTCTACATCATTTTCAACAATAACAGCCGTATAATTTTTTCTCTCAACATGTCTCTTACACGCTTCATCTTCACTTATATACTTATGAGCTTCTTTATAGAATAATGACCATCTTTCACAATATCTTATTTCCACTATTTATACACCTTCCCTTCAACATCTCTTATTACTATATGCAATTCTTTTGCCTTCTCTAAAACCTTTGCTGGAATATCATATTTTTGTACTGGAACTTCTAATATCATTTGACCTTCTAAGGTTAATCCTCCTAATTCTTTTGGATTAAATGTCCCACTAATTATTTCTGTTCCTGGCGAATATTTTTTGTCTAATTCATTTAGATAAGATATAGCAGTTTCTTCCTTAATTTCTCCTAGTTGTGTAAACTTTCTTGACACTATCTCAGAATTCCTGTTATATGAATCTACTCTAAATTCATTTCCATCTTTAGTTACTCTTACTTCATTATACTCATATCTAGGTCTATTGTCTTTATATAACCTTACCCGTTCCTTTATCAACGGCTACATAGTGTATATCATCAGAATAGTAAAGAGTAACTGAATTACCTGTATATTTGTTTATTGTTGTTCCAGTCTTATATGGATTATTTATTGTATTTGCTATAGATTCATTTGTCCATCCTCGATTAGCCACTTGGTTTTTATACTGAGGCTTCCTAAATTTATCACTAAATGAAATATCTTCTGCGGTAATTTCAGCTTTACTTCCCCCCTTTAAAGAGGCTCCTCTATTATCTCCAGCTACAGCACGCTCTAAATTAACTTGCGCTCTGCCACTAGTAGTACTAGTACCACCTGAAGGACGCATTGTAAATACATCAGTTCCATTAGTAATTACCCTTGATTCTCCAGGTACATTTTCCTCATTAGCAACATTTAGTGCCTCAGCAGCAGCTGATGCTCCTCTTGCTGCACCTCTCTTTGCAAGATATTCAGGCAGATACGTTGCACCTATAGATCCTACCGCTGTTATAAGTGGTATTACTTCACTTGCTGTTTCATATGCTGAATCTGATATTCCTAGCTTATTTGCTAGATTCTTTACTGGATTTACATGTATTGTTGCATCTGTTGCCTGACCAAATCCTATTAATGCTGTTGATGCTCCTAAAGCTACTAACGCTATTCCTGCTGGTGCACACACTGCTGTTAATCCTAAACCTGCTCCTATTGCTAGTCCTCCTTGAAGCATATTAATTGCTCCAACTGCAAGTTCAGCAGAATTTACCTTCTTTACTGCGTTTATAGCCTTTTTCATTTGATTACTTGTATAATTAGCTATTAACCTTGCTACAATTTACTTAGTCTATTTCGGATAGTTATATGGCTTCGCTCTGTCTAGTGGGCTTGCCCATAGATTTAAGCCTCAGATATGGTTCGTGTTCTTCAGACCAAAGTTTTGCCTAGAATCCTCCTAGAATCTAGGTGCCAAATTCTTTACGCTTACTTTATTTCTACATTAGTTATTATACATAAACAAAAAAATACCGTTGTAATTGAAGTATCAGTATTTCAGTTACAACGATATTTTCTTTTACTTTAGGTTGAAAGGGGGGCATAGTTGGTAAATATTTTTAGAAAGTATTTTTAATTTCATCAACTGGAATTTACTTTTTAATTTTATCTGCCACTCTGCCCCCTTTGCCCCTATTCACTGCATTATTAAAATTATGCATTAAACTATATTTATAAATCTCTTTGATTTTATTAATTTTTATAAATCAACTTATTATGCATTAAAATTCCTTAGTATTTTGTATTTAGTTTATATTATTCCTTGATTTTATTAATTATATCATTTATTCCATTAAATAACGAGTCTCTGACTATATCAGTATAATTATTATAATTCTCATCTTTTTCTATTATGATATCCATTACTTGCTTTAGCTTTCCATCAACAATAATTGTTAATCCTTGTACTTTTTTACCAGTTTTATCATTTTCAAATTCTTCATTTAATATTGTTACTATATTTTCATTATTCATTATATCACCATCCATATATAAATTACTTTAAAAATAGATTATTGTTAAATTCATCTATCCAATACTTTTGTGACTCAGGTATTAATTCAATGAAATCTTCATATTTGCCTTTCCATCCTTCTGGAACATATTCTTCATATGATGCTTGTTCTGGAAACATTGAATATAATATTCTATCATCAAAGTTAACTAATAATACTGGACTATAATTTAATATTTCATCTCTCTCTGTTCTATTTTTTATACATTTGTATAAAAAACAATTTAATTCATCTTTAGTTGCTATATCCTTATTGATTCTTTGTAAAAAAATATTTATATTCTCTGTATTGAGTACCTTTATTCCTTTTCTTTCATCAGCTTCATACTCATCTTCAACGCTTATACCTAAAGCTTCATATTCATTATCTAATTTATTATAATCTAAAAACCATAATTCTTTATCAGTTACATACCATTTAAATTTCTTATTATAAATAACTGCTACTATAATATTTTCCGCATAAAGTGGTTCTAATATCATAAATTTCTCCTTCCTAATTTTACTTTATTCTCCTACCATTCTTACCATACTCCTCTAACCATTCAATCCAAGGTGCAGGTAATTCATAAGAATTTCCTGGAGTTGTAGGGTCAACTATTTTGGGCGCTGTTCCTCCTTGATTTAAAGGATTTTTTCTATATCCTTTTTGGTTTATTGCATTTTCCTGTAAGAAATCATCTAACCATGTAGGTATATCAAATTCAACTATTTCTGCATTACTTCCTCTTTTACTCAAAAAATATTTTGCATGTTCATCATTTCCTGTACTTACATTTAGATTAGCCTTCTTATTAGGTATCTTTATATTACCACTTTCATCTACAGTTATTCTAGTCCAACTGGCATTTGGAGGAGTACCACCTTGAACACGTCTATAAGTGACCATTTCATCACCAGCTTTACTTACCCCCTTATTAATATCATTAACATTTTTAAACTCAGGAGCACTAATATTTTCTTTTGTCATAGTTGAAGTAGCCTTAATCTTTTTGCCAGTCAATGAAAGTACCATACTTTCCAAAGCATCTATTGCACTTTCATCTATGCTTAAATCTCCATTTTCAATATAACTATTAATAGACCCCTGAGCCATATTAGTTAAAAATTCTATTGTTAACTTTCCTTCTCCTAATTCAGAAAGTAAACTACCAGATGAACCTTCTAATACTCCTTTAAGCCACCCGTCAGCCCCATCTTTTTCATATCCTATTACTCCAAATATACCTCCCCAAAGTGCTGCATTTCCGCAAGCATTTGCTACCATTCCAGCAGCAGCCAATTCTGGTAATAAGACAGGCAAGAAAAAAGCTGTTAATGCTAAACCACCTATTATTCCTACTCCAATAGCAATCTTCTTCTTATCTTCACTTTCTTTATCTTGTTCCTTTGATAATAAACCTGTATCACTTCTATACTTATATCCACTATCACTTAAAGTACTTCCACAACTATTATCTCTAGT
Organism: Clostridium sp.; assembly: GCA_015058405.1. Taxonomy (GTDB): domain Bacteria; phylum Bacillota; class Clostridia; order Clostridiales; family Clostridiaceae; genus Clostridium. Next base: position 23,233 of record SVCL01000028.1, on the reverse strand, counting down.
TTGTGCATATTCTAAAAAACTTGCATAAGATTTTATAAAACCTTCTAATTTATAAATATCTATTTCTACTTTCTTTTTCTCTTGATTTACTTTTACTTGATAATCACTTATATAATAACTCGATGACCTTACTCTTTTCAAGGTCTCTGAAGTTTTTTTTAAGTTTTCTAATAATTCTTTCATTTCTTTTTTAGCAGAAAGTAAATCATTTAATGCATCATTTGCTTCTGAAGTTTTTATATACAGAACTGGCATTATCTACATCTCCCTTATATTCTTCTACACCTTCCTGATATATCATCATAACATTTCCTAACTTCTTTCAATTGCTCTATAAGAAAATTTATTTTACTTACCTCTTCGTTTAAAGATCTTTCCCACACTACATTCTTAGACTCCATGAAAGCATCACAAGAAAATCCATTCCAATATCTATCTAATACCTCCATCCCACTTCTTATCTCTCTTTGAGCATCTAAAAGGGTATCTCTAGCATTTTTATAACACCTTATAGCAAAATCTATTTCATCAGAATCAATTCTTATATCCAAATATCCATTATCTACATTCCCCATTATTAATCCCCTTCTCCTAAAAATTCCAAAAACATCTTCATCGTAGAATTTTCTTTATTTATTTTTTCTTTTATCTTTTCATACTCTTTTATATTATTTTTTTCTTTATATATAAGGGCTTGTATAAATTTTGTTTCTACTATTCCAGGAGCTAATACTTCTATTCTCTTAGCCTCTTCTAATGCCTTATCATACTCTTCCAATTCATACAATACACTTTCTTTTAGTAACATTATCTTTACATCATAAGGATTATTAAGACTACAAATTGAATATCTATACAATAGCCATTTAAAATATTCTTTAACCTTATCCTTACTATCAAGCTTTTTTAAAGTAACCCCATAATAATACAACCCTAATAAATATGATTTTTTTTCATTATACTTCATATTTAAAAGTGATTTTAAATATTTATGAGCTTCTTCTATATCTCCTGTAAATATAGAAATAGCTCCAATTAAATAAATTACGTCTATTTCTTCTGGAATTTTACTATTAACATCTTTTAATAATTTCAATGCTTCATAAAATTCATGCTTTAATAGAAGTACTTTGGCTTTTTCTACCTGTAAATCATATTTTATTTCATTATTATTTTTTTCTTCTTCTATTAATTCTAATGCTTCTTCAAATTTATTAGTCATAACAAAAAGCTTCACCTTATTTAATAGGATAATACTACTTTTTTCAAAGTACTCTTCTGTTATTTTAATAACTTCTTCTGCTTGCTCATACATCTTATGTTCAAATAAAAAATTAAATTTTAAATCATATCCAAAAAATATTGTTTCATCATTATCTATTATCCTATTTATAGTTTCTAAAGCTTTATTTAGTTCATTTTTATAAATATATATCTCATATTCTTTAAATAATATTTCACTATAATTCTTTATTTTAAATGCCTTTTCCAAATTTTTTATTGCTTTATTATATTCAGCTTTTTTTTCATAAATTAACGCCTTATTATAGATAGTAATACTTTTTATAAAATCATAACCTCTATACTCCATCATAATTTTATTTAACTTGTTTATAGCATCATCATACTTATAATCATTAATTAATTGATTAACTTCATTAAATGCAGACCTTAATTTATTATTTATCATAGATTCATACACCTCTATTTCTTATTTACATCCTTAGCTGCTGAATCTGCCATAATAGATATAGCATTCAATCTATCTTTTCTTCCTTTATTAACATTTGCTAAGTTTCCAACTGCTTTTTCAATACCATTTATTTTAATAGTACTTAATATCTTTGTTTGTGCATTTAATAAATATTTAAAAATATATCTATAATTTTCTTTTGCTTTATTTAAACTTTTTTTACTTATTTCAATATTACCTTTATTAGCTTCTTTCAACGCATCTTTCATAAATATCACCTTACTTATTATCTGAAATTTTCATTTGTAATTTTAAATCTTCTGCTATAAAATTCTGTAATACAGATTCTAATTCTAACTTCACAGTTATCAATGAATCCGTATACTCTGCAAAACTTCCAGCTATTTTTTCATATTGCTCATAATATTTTCTTTTACTATTTCCTCTCCAAGATGCTTCCAATTTATTATTACATGAATCTAAAGCTTTATTTACGGCTTCTACCTTTAACAATGCACCTGATACTTTTGACATTGCTTCTATAAAAGCTTGTCGATCCACTTGTATATTTTTGCTCATTCTTTTACCTCCTAAATATTAAAAATTTTATGCCATAACACTAAAAAGTAATGTTGCTATATAAATACTTGGACATAATGGTTTTCTATAATTTAAATCTACCTTTTTAACCAGAAACAGATATATTCCATAAATTCCTGAAATACCCATAGAAAAAATAATTATAAATATTGGACAAAGCAAATTATTATTTATAAATAGAAATATAGATATAAATACTTTTACATCGCCTTGTCCAATATAATTTAACTTTTCAAAAATTAATACAACTAATAATCCTAAAAGAATTCCTTTAAGATTATTAGCTATAACAATGTTATTAATCACATTTATTATGAATATAATTATAGAAAATATAAGTAGAGGATAGGATATAATATCATAAACGTAGCTAGTTTTAAAATCTATGTATGCTATTATTATTAAAAAGCTTATTAAAATTGATTTAGTTATAAAATCAAAAATAGATGTGCTAAATATATAAATTATACTTAAAGATAATCCATTTACTATAAAAATAAAGAATTTATTATAATTATTAATACTTATAAAGCTATTATCTCTTTTATTTATAAAACTTATAACATAAGAGCATAAAAGCATAAAAACATAAGAATATATAAATATATACAGTAATATTCTCATAAATATCCTCTTTCTAATCTACAATTTTTATAAAAGTAAGCTTTCCCTCTGCCTTAGCAGTTTCTAATTCTTGAGCCTGTAATATATCTACCGTAAAAGTTAACAATACCCCAGATTTATTTTTATCTAACCTATCTATAGTTGAACCATCAGAAGATTGTATTTTAGATATATATACTTCTGATAAAGCTACTTCTGTTACTAGTTGTTTTGAACTAGAATTCTTTGTTACTAAAATATCTACTTTATCTCCTGCTCTTAAAACCCCACCTACTACATTTTCTAGAGCTGAAGCATTTACAGTCACTTCTCTTTTTTCACTTAATTCCTTAAAATTATCATCCTTATTTTCAAATTTATCTGCTGTTACAACTTCATTTTCATATATATCTTGTTTTAATATATATTCATAAACATCCTCTTTATTTTCTATATATACTTTAGGAATTTGATCTGTTCTTCTCTCTTCTTCCTTAAAAAGTTCATCAAAATTTTTTTCAGTTATAACAAATCCTTTTTCCAATTTTTCTTGTTTTACTACATAAACTTTAGTGGTTCCTTCAGGATTAAATATTTTATCTTCTATAAATACTATTAAAAGAAAAGAAATAACTGTAACAACTAATGATATAAAAAATGCTATTATTTTATTTTTCATCTAAGTTCACCTCACTGTTCTTTTAATATATCTGTTTCTTCTTCAAGTTCTACTTTTTTCTTTTTTTTGAACATAGTATTAATATCAAAGCTTACTTTTGCATATACAGTAGTATTTTCTACTAAATTACCTTTAGGTGTCACAACCCCATTTCTGCCATTAGTTTCCTTAGTAGTACTGAATTTTCCATCTTTATATTCTATCTTCTCAACATCATCATCTATAACGTTATAAATTATGAATGATTCTATTTTCAACTTTCCTTTTATAAAATTCGCTTTATTTAAAGCTGTTAAATTTTCATCTAAATTGAAATTATTCTTTAAAAATCTTTTAAAAGTTTTAAACGCATCTTCATATTTAGATATTTTTATCAAGTTTAATTTTCCGCTTTTCCCCATAGCAGGCATGTCTATATCTTTATATACAGCAAGTTCACTACTAACTAAATCATCACTAGCCATTTCTGCCTCATCTCTAATAATGTTAAGGGTAACAACATAAGTTATTAATATTAGTATTGTTGTAATAGAAAAAATCACTGTAGCTGCTACTAAGAAAGTTCCTTCTTTTTTCCTCATAACTTTACCACCTTGCAGTTGAAGATTTCTTTATAGTTACCTTTTCTTCATTTTCAGATTTAGTAAATTTTGAATCACTTAAATCAAATGACTTTATTTTTATATAACATGATATTTCAATTGATATATCTTTACCAAAAGGTGCTTTCTTTTCTTCACCTACATGGCTTACATTAATAGATATGTTTTCATCATTTATATTTCTATTTTCCTTTAGCTCTGATTTTATATTATTTATTTCATCGCTAGTTAAAAATCCTTTTCTCTCCATCTTTAAAATATATTTTCTAGCTATTTGATTAACATCATTATATGCAACTGTAGATTTAAGAAAATAAATTGCATATAGGAGTATTGCAAAAGAAAACAATATACACATCATTTGAACAAAAAATTGTTGAACTTCGCCTTTACTTTTTTTCATATATTCTCCTAAAAATTATCTCTTATTATAAATAATCCAGTAGAAGAGCCCCTTCCTTGATCGTTAAATAATTCGTTTATCTTTTCATTTAGAGTCGTAACTGCTGTACCAATAGATTCTGATATTTTATCCTTATAAACAAAACATAATAATACTCCAACAGCTATTAATACCAAACTAATGACTAACTTGTCATCTCCTCTTCTCTTCTTTAATCCTTTAGAATTCATATTATTTAACTTCTTCATTTTATTATTCCTCCTAAAATATTTGATTCATTTCATGTGTAATTTCTAAAAATAGTGAGTACATAATTACTGCAATAATTCCAAAATACATAAGCATTTGAACCATATCTTTGCTTATTTTAATTTTATTTGTTTGTTCTTGAATTAATATTATATTTGTATCCTTTTGAGCGTTAGACAAATCTTCTAGAGCTTTTTGTATCTTACCAGTTTTTAATGATTGCTTTATTGCTAAAATAAAAGAATCAATTTCGAAAGAATCAAATGATTCTCCAAACTTATCTAAAGCTCCTTCTATATCCTTTGTTAAATTTATTTCTGCACATAGCTCTGCAAGAGCAGTTTTAAGCCTTTTATTTTTAACCGTTAAATAGCTTTCTGTTAATGCATAACCAATAAACACACCTGCTGCAGTTTGTATACTTAAAAAATCATAAACATCTACTAACTGAATTCTAATATCCTTCATATCTTTTTTATCAAGTTCATATATAATAAAATCAATTAAAAAGAATCCTGCTATTCCTGTAACAAATGCAAGTATTAAACTATCTGAAAAAGATATAAAGAAGATTATTCCCACTAAAGCTTTACAAATAATATATCCTGCTGGACTTAACTTTAACGGATTACCCTTTTTCTTTAGATTCTTTTCAATCTTTTCATATGAAAAATATCCAATATCCCTTTTTCTTAGAATCTTATTAAATTTATCAATGTTATTTTCACTTTTTTGTTTCTTCTTTTTTAATTTTTTATTTCTTCTTAAATTTGCTAAAGTAATGCAATAACATCCTATAAAAATAGCGATAAAAATTATTATATATAAAATAACAATAAAAACTCTAATATTTATCACCTACCTTAATAGTTAAGTTTATCTAAGGTAATAAACTTATATATTCCAAAAATAACAACGAAAATATTATATCCAAGTATTAAATTACCTATAGTAGTTGTCTTAAGTTCATAAAATATATTATCTGTAAAACCTCCAACTAACTTAAATAGAAAACCTCCTATTATTAGTACACTTACTATTGCAATTCTTCCCTCACGAACTTCTTTTTTTCTTCTTTCCTTTTCAACGAAATAATTCTTCATTATTATTCTGGACTTATTTAAAATTTCTTTATAATTAGCTTCATATTTACTACTTACTGCTAAATTAATTAAAAGCTGTTTCAATCTTTTACTTTCTATTTTGTCTTGAAAGTTCTTAAAAGCAACATCGAGAGCTACACCTTTTTTGCATTCAAATACAAATTGTCTTGTATATTCTTTTAATGGTTCTTGGATATATACTATAGCCTTTTCCATAATAGAAACTATATCTCCATTAGATGCAGCTAAATTTTCTAATATATTAATGTATAATAAAACCTGACTATCAATCTTATCGTAAGTAACCTTACTTACAGTTTGTAATGATAATATTATTAATAGTATTACTATAAAAAATATAGGTACTGCAAAAACTAATAAACCAAATATCTTATATACAAGCATAGCTGCAAAAAAGGCAATAGCTACACTAAAAAATATTAGTATTTCACTTGTTATAAATGGCACTATTTTCTTTATTCCAGACCTATCAATTAAAATATCAGCTTTTTCTAATATTGTCTTACTTTCATTTTCACCTTCAAGTAATAATATTGACTTTCTTTTTCTTTGTCTTTCTTCATATTTATCTTGTACTTTATTCCAGAGCCCTAAGATATATCCTCTTCGAAATATTTCTCTTACAAGATCTATAGCTAAATATCCTAAAATCAATATAACTATAATTAGTAAAAATCTTATTGAATACTTAATCACCATATTTTAACCTCATTCTTTAGTAATTTTTATCTCTCATATAATCACTATATAATAATTTCTTTTTTATCTTTTCTGAACTATCATTAAGCCTTGTAAATTCACTAATATATCTATCATCTTCTTTTGTAATTGTATATTGAAATACTTTATTAAATTCTAGTTCTTGTTTTTCATAGTTAAAGCCTGCTACTTCTGATATCTCCATAATCTTAAAATCTTTCATATATATAATAACGTCTATATTACTTAACATTTCAAGGAGTTCTCCCCTTTTCATATCACTTACATATTTCATATAATGAACCATCTTATTTACTGCTTCTTCTGCACTATTACCATGAACACTTGTAATTCCAACATGACCTGTATATATTGCATTTACCATATCATAAGCTTCTGCACCTTTAATTTCACCTATAATAAAATAGTCCAAATCCATTAATAGACCATTGATAGATAAATCTCTTAAGTTATATTCAATTGTTCCATCACCTTTTGCAAAGCGAACTCTTTGAAATATAGCATCTGGATGTTTATTTGAAAAAAGCTCCTCTGCTTCTTGAATAACTAAACAAGATTTATCATAAGGTATCTTATCAATTAATGCATTTATTAATGTGGTTTTACCACTAGCACCTTTACCTGTACAAAAAACTGATAAACCACCTTCCATAGCCTCTTCTAAATATTCTTGTATTTCTTCATCAAACATTTCTAACTTTTCTAAATCAGATAAATTATACTTGTTCTTAGGAATCTTTCTAATAATCAAGCAAGGTAACCCACTAGAATTAATAAATTCTGATGAAATATTTATTCTTAAAATAAAGTCTTTAGAGCTATCCTTATCAGTAAATTTTTGGATTGCATTCACTTCACTTAACACTGAGTTATTTTTTACTGCTATATAATTAATATAAGATTTCATAGCTTCTGCATCTTTAAACTGTACATCAGCCTTTTTTCTTCTTCCTTTTACCTTTATTCGTATATTATCAAAGTTTACAGTTTTTATGTCTGATATATCAGGATCATCAATTAATTCTTGTAAAATCCCATACCCCCAGACCATTTCTTCAAATCTTACTATTAATTCCTCTTCTTGATAATGCTCTAATTTTATATCTTGATCTTTTAAAAAAAGTAGTATTTCTCTTCTCAATTCCCCTTTAGTTTTTACGCCTCTTTCAACAGCATTTATTAAGTGTGCTCTATTTATGATAAATTCATTTAAAACTTGACTAATTAACTTATCATAATTAACTTCAACTTCCTTAGGGTTTACAAAATCATTTTCACTGGAACTTTTTTCTTCAAAATTAACATAGCTATCTAAATTATCTTTTTCTTTTTTTGTTAATCGAAACCCCATATTAATACCTCTTTTTCTAAAAAAATTTGCCCTCCACAAATTTGTAGAGGGCTTGTCTTTCTATCTTCTAAGCTTACTAGCAATGTCCTTATCGACATCTTCCATAGTTCTAGCAACATCACTTAATTGTTTTGAAATGCCTTCTAGCACAGTTACAAATTTATTTAAAGAAGGTTTTAATTCATTAAATTCTCTAAAAAAAGCATTTTGTGCTGCACCTTCCCAGGCATTACTCATTTGATTAACTTCTCTAGCTAATTTTCCTAACATTGTTTTTGTATTACTAGCACTTGTTTTGAATGTCCTTGAAGATCTTCTAAGTTCTTCAGGTGTTACTCTAATTTTTCCTGCCATAATATCACGCTCCCACTTTTATATTAATTTTAAAAAACATAATTACATTACATTTTCTTACCATTAGTGTAGTATTTTTTACAGTCTATGTCAAATTTTTCTATATTAATGTTTAGGTATTTTTATTCTGCTATATTGACCTTTATTAATAATATACCCATCTCCTGGGATAATTCTCTTCTCTTTAACAGAATAACTTATTTTAAAATTAAAATAGTCTTGTTCTTCTAAATCATTTAATAATATTCCAAAATTATTCTTTTTAACTAAGTCCATAAAATTATGATTATATGATTGATCATTAAATTTACCTTCTTCTCCTGCAGCAATTACAGTAAATCCATATCCACTCTTTTTACTCAAAATTATGTCAAATAATTCTAATGCATCATATTCGTCTTGTATATTATTTAATAACTCATCCATATCATCAATGATAATAATAACTCTCTCATATCCTTCTAACAATTCTCTATCTCTAACTTTTCCCTTACTTTCCATTATTAAATCATCAATTTCATACTTTCTATCATCTATGATAGTTTTTAATTCGTTTAAACATTCTATTATTTCTTCTTTATCATTACTATAAAAATTAATATTAGAATAATTTTGGAAATCATATAATCCATAACCTTCTGAATCAATTACATAAATCTTATAATCACCATTAGTTTCTGTTATTAGTCTTCCTAAGGTCATTAATAAATTACTCTTCCCAATAAGAGGCTTACCTACAACTGGTATAAAGCTATTCTCTTCTATATTAATATTTACATTTTCAAATTCATTAACATCTATTGCAAAATATAAATTACTAAGAGTATTTTGTTCTCCACAACTATTAATAAAGTCATCTAGACTTAGTGCTTCAGTAAATATTGGAATCCTCTTAGCTCTTGGTTCATTACAATTATTATTCATAACTTCAATTAACTTTTGAATATTCTTAGACCTCTCTCCTTCTGTATAACCCTTAATAGGTAAAGCTGTTTGATATTCACATATATTATTAAGTTTTACTAATCCTCTACCTTCATTTTTAGCTGGCTCTAAGCTTATTCTTCCTAGAATACTACTATATTCAGTGTTATCAACACAATTTAAAGTTAAATTTATCTTACAGTTTGAACTTATCTTATATCTAATATCTGATGAATTTGATGCAGTTATTATTAATGTAATCCCTAAATTTGCACCGTCTCTTGAAATCTTAGTTATATCATCTTCGTAATCTTCATATAATTCTATAAAAGCTGCAAAATTATCAATTATTATCAATATATGCGGTAATATATTTCCTGTAACTTCTCTATAAGAGATTATATTACTAACACCATTTTCTGATAAAATACTTTTTCTTCTCTTTGATTCCTTATTTATTAACTTTAAGAAATTTGCTAATAAATCTTCATCATCACTTGTTATAACTCCACCAACTTGTGGCGCATTTTCATACACTTTTAATATTCTTGTTCCAAAATCTAATATATAAATGTTTACTAAATCTGATGTGTAATTTTCTAGAATAGATGTTACTAAAGTTTGTACCATTGTTGTTTTTCCGGTTCCTGGTGAACCTATTAAAAACATATTTCCGTCTTCTGTAAAGTTTAATTCTAACTTATCTTGTACTTGCTTTTCAGGATCATCATATACCCCAACTACTGCTTTTAAATAAGTTTTTGTTTGTTTCCAGCTTTCTATATCAAACTCTGAATCAATATCATTTAAATAAATAACTTCTTCGAGTGCTGGAAGCCATGGCCCATTAAGCCTTTTTATACTATTTTCTTCTGCCACATCATTTATTCTATTTATTATTGCATCCAACTGTGTTTCTGATTCTTTTTCCTGTTCATCATTTTTTGTAGAATAAATTTCTTTCCTTCTACCATCTATTAATACTTCTGATATTTCTATTTCTTTTTTATTTACGTCATCATTACTATATTTTTTTGCACCACTCCATGCAGATTGAAATAATTCAAATATTTCATTATTTCCCACTTGAAAATAAGCTCTACCAGCCTCGACTATATTTGCAGCTAATGGTGTTTTTATCATTTCATTACTATCATCTGCATCTTGCACCTTTAAACATAACTTAAATTTTGAATTTGACCAAATTTGGTCATCTACAACACCTGCTGGTTTTTGAGTTGCTAAAATTAAATGTACACCTAAACTTCTACCAATTCTCGCTGCACTAACAAGTTCTGTCATAAAATCTGGTTGATCATGTTTAAGTTCAGCAAACTCATCTGCTATCATAATTAAATGTGGTAATGGTTCTTTTGCTTTTCCTTCTTTAAATAGCTTTATATATGAGTCAATGTGATTTACATTATATTCTGAAAATATCCTTTGCCTTCTCTTAAGTTCACTTTTTATAGAAATTAATGCTCTATTAATTTGATTTCCATCTAAGTTTGTAATAGTTCCTACTAAATGAGGCAAATTCTTAAATTGATTTGCCATACCTCCACCTTTGTAATCTATAATTATTATACTTATATCGTAAGGATGATAATTTATAGCTAAAGATGCTATATAGGTTTGTAATATTTCACTTTTACCAGAACCTGTAGTACCTGCAACCAATCCATGTGGTCCATGAAATTTTTCATGTAAGTTTAAATATACTACTTCATTTCCAGCTCTAACGCCTAAAGGTACTTCCATAGACTTATATACCTTATTCCTATTCCAATTAGATATAATAGGCAGCTCTTTTTCATCCTTTATATTGTATAAATCAAAAAGAGTAAAATAACTTGTTAATGCACTTTGAGTAAAAGAAGTTTTAACATATATAGGAGACATATTTCTAGCAAAAAAATCACATACTTCATCTTTAATTGGATTAAAACTAACCTTTTTTACATTATTACTATTAAGCACATCAATATACTCAGCAGACTTATTTTCAGTTACATTAATTATCTTTTTACTATCCTTAGGAATAAGCCCCAAATCTTCATAAACAAAAATACCTGTTGCACCACACTCTTTATTAGATTCAATAATCTCCATTAAAGGCTCATTCTCTATTAATAGTCTATCAGCTATAATTATTATATAATAAGGCACGTATAGCTTCTTCTCAGTACGCTCTTCATCACTATTACCTCTTAACTTTATTTCATCATATAACTCATTTAAAACATTATGAGCAGACTCTTTTGTATCTCCTATATAACGAAAAGTTTTGTCCTTACTCCAAGTATGAGGAATCCATTTTAGCCATTCCCAATCACTTTCATCTTTTTTTGAAAATATTGCAGCTATTTTAACATCCTCATAATAATGAAACGTAGAGATTTTAATAACTAAATTTTTTATTAATTCAATTGTGTCAGACTTTTTACCATAAACACCTACAGGGAATTCTTTAGTTAAGTTTATACATATAGGTACATCTTCCATCTTTCCATAGATATCTTTAAGCTTTCTTGGATCCTCTTTTAGCTTATCTGTATCTACCTCAACCTTTTTTTCTTGCACCTTTATATCAAAAGTTAAATCTCCTGTACCTCTTCCTAGTGAAATATTTAAAAAATCTTTATGTAAAGGAGTTCTTTCCCATAGTCTTCTATTAAAGTTATTTAAAAAAGAAATACAATCCTCTGTATTTGGATTATTATTTCTAATACTTTTAATTAATAATTCTCTTTTGGCTATAATTTGTTGTTCCTTTTCTTTAACATATGCTTTATACCTTTTATACCTTATAAATTGATTTTTCTTAGTATCATACATCTGCATAGCAAAAGTCAGTAAGGCAACAAATCCAGTTAAAGCTGCCATTCCAATAGTAAGCACTAAACTGCTTTTATCTTCCTTATTAGCTGATACTGAAATAGTTAATGCTGCTGTACCAAGTAATGGAATCATAGTTGTTATAAGATTACTAGATTCTTGTTTCATCTTTCCTGGAGGTTCATCAATTACAACATCATCTTCTGGAACATCTTTTAATAATCTTGGAGATCTATAAAAACACGGATAAGTTAACAATGCATTTATTGGCTTTATTTTCTCTTCTACACCATTAATCTTTATCTTATCAGTTTTAGACATAAAAACTTTTCCATCTTTAAAAAGGAATTTATATCCGCTAATTATTATAAAGTCATTATCTCCTATCTCCACTTTTCCACTTACTTGCTTACCATTTAGATAAGTTCCAAATTTACTATCTAAATCTTTTAGAAAATACTTAAAATTCTTATTTATAATCTCTGCATGATTTTTATCTACTGCTATGCTATCAATAATAATATTATTATTACTGTTTGATCCTATCTTTATTTTTTTAGTCTTACGAAAAGAAACTTCCCTATTATAATCCTCATCTTCAACTATAAAATCAATAAAATAATTTATCTTAAATATCTCTTCTTTAGTTTCAATATCCTTAATTATTATTTTGTCCCCATTGCTTATATTTTTTCTAGGAACCTTAACTCCATTTATTACGCAATATGTATTTTCTGCCCCAGAAAGTTGCCACGAATCATTTCTTTTAATAAACTTAATTAAAATATCTTTGCTTTTATCAACATTTAACTTTATGTTAGAATCTTTTGTATTACCGATTAATATCAATTCCTCTTTAAATTCATCTAAGTCAAACTCTTTATAAAATTCATTATTATATATAATTAAAATATTTCTAAATTCCAATTCTTCTTCCATAAATATTCAAAGCTCCTTAAACTAAAATAATTTTTGTTCCATCACATACATTATGCATTTTCAAATTATCACTTCCCTTTAAAAAGTTAATTGGATGCTCAGTCTTTATATAATAACCAGATATATTTATATTTTTTTCTTCTAGTCTTAGAGCTTTATTTAATGCTAAACATATTTCCTTTACTGTTATATCTATAGGAATCTCTAAGTCCTTCTTTATAGCTTTATCCTCTGTTTCTACAGTAACTATAGCTTTTTCCATATCTCACCTTTGCTCCCCTTTAAAAAATTTCCTCAATAATCAAATTAATATTATTAAAAAACTCCATATTATTTTCTTTATCTAATTTTATATTTCCACTAACGTCCTCATAAAAAGGTATTTCGCCTATAATAGGTAGCTTATTGCTAATAACAAGCTTTGGTATTAATCTTTCTTTAGCTTTATTGTATAAATTATATATAAATTTAAAATTATGGATATCATCAAGTTGTTTTAACATAGAATCTACCTTATAGATAGACATTTTATCTTGTCCAATTAACGAAAAAACTGCTAATGAAGAATCTAATATATTAAAAAACTTCGAATTCAAACATGAAGGTAAATCAAAAATTATATAATCAAAGCCTCCAAATTCTTTTAACTTTTCTATAAATTCTTTAGTATCTTCTAGCGATAAACATTCAATATCTAATATACTTTCTACTTTATTAAAATAAAATAATGGAATATTTTTATATTTTAAAATTCCTTTACTTATTATATTTTTAAATTCATCGCTACTTTCCTTTATACTTATTATCAAGTCAGATAATGAATATTGGCTTTTATCATTGGACATAAACACATTCATAGATTGGGTATCCTCTAAACTTAAAAGCAAAACCTTTTCTCCTTTACTTGCCAATACATTTGCAGTTGCAAAAGCAATAGTTGTGTTTCCTATTCCCCCTATTGGTGAATAAAAACTTAATATCTTTGTATTTTTTATAGCTTTACTTTTTCTTTTTTCGTTAACTATATCTAATATATATGTACATATTTTTTCTGCAGATTGATACTTTTTTAAAATAGGAATATTATTATTTATTTTATTTGAATTTCCTAGCAAAATAACTATTTTATTTTTAAATACTTGAGTATTATCCTCCAAAAAGCTTTCACTACATAATACTGCATCTATTACATTTTCTTTATCTAAATAAGAATTTAAAAATTCTTGTTTTGAAAAGGATACTGCATTAATATGGTCTTTATATTTCTCTGATATATAATTTAATAAATTATTTATATAATAAGAATCTTTATCTAAAATTAGTATGTTTATTTTATCCATGTTACTCTAACTCCTCCTCAGCTTTATTGTTATCAGATAATACATATATTAACAAAATTAACATAGCAATAATTATAGATACTACAAATAAAAACATTTTTATACTTTTTCTGTATAACACAAGTGCAATAATTGCAATAATTATTACTATAATAATTTGAAATAGTAATAATCTTTTTACTTTATTATTATCTTTAAGTTTCTCGTACTCCATTATGTCTTCAAATTCTTTAAATTGTATATCTTCATCATCTACTTCAAGTTCATCATCATCAAAACTCTGAAATTTATTATAACTTTCTTCAATTACACTTTCATATTTTTTAGATTCTTCTAACTCTCCATCTTCTAAACTCAAATTATCTAAAGGCTCACTACCCTCAGATTTATAATTTTCTTTATATTTTTCAAAAGAATCTCTAATATTTTTTAATGATGAACTTTTACTTAATAATGAGTTAAATACCTTCCTTTCGGAAGGTAATAACTCATATTTATATTCTTTTACTTCTTTTAAAAGTACCTTACATAAATTTTTAAATTGATTTTCTATATCCACCTGAAATTCTAATTTAATAGGAATATACATTAAGTAAATCGCTAAATTATCTTTATCAATAAAAATATAATCTGAATCTAATACTATTTTTTTGTTATCTAACATAAATTCATCTATAGTTTCTATTGAGCTTAATATAGTCTCTATAATTTCATATAGTTCTTCTATTCCATAATCCTCATTAGAAATATATGAAGAAAGGTTCATCTTTAAATCATTACTAAATAATAACTGTCTATTATTATCTATTTGTCTTTCTTCTACCTCTAAAAAGCCTAAAGTTATATTATTTTTTATCATATTAACTTCAAACTCTAAAACTTCTGTATCTTCAGAAATATTTATAGAAAAATAATTTTTATTTCCCTTTAAAGTACTTTCAATTAAAATATTTGTTTTATCCATATACTAATAACATCTCCATGTCATTTACCTTAACTCATTTGATTATAAATATTATTTAGAAATTATCTAAGTCTAGTTCTAACTCCCTTTAATATATTGTCATCTACCCTAAACTTAGGATATGCTTTCAATTCTCTATCTTTCCTCTTAGTTGAAGTTACCTCTACAATATATTCCTTGTTAGGACAATATAATGGCACACAAAATTCTACATCTTCTATATGACATAACTCTTCCTTAATATTAATTTCTCTATTTAATTTATTAGGATTTGAATCTTCTATTAATTCTGTTAATTCATAAGGAAATTCTATGCTTAATTTTGTTGGACCTCCTGTAGTTTTAATATATAAATGAGCATATTGCCCACTTTTCAAAGTTGGAACTTCTTCCTTAGAGTCCTTATCATTCCATGGAGCTATCCATGCTTTTAATGTGTATAAATCAATAGTTTTTTCACCTATTTTATTTTCATTACCTACATTATCAACAGCATATACTTCTGCTACTACTCTAGAACACTTAAAGTAATCATAAAGGCTTGTACTACTTTCCCATACTCCATTATTATTAGTAAGACCTACTGTTATTGGTTTAGGATTATAAATAGATCTATCATAATAGTCATCACCATCTGGTTCATAATAATTATCATCTGGAGATACTGAATATTTAACATATACTTTTTGAAGACCTGAACCATTATTATTATCTTTAACATTTTTAGCTTTAATTTCTGAAATTGATGTATCTGGATTATAATTAAATAATGAAGTTCCTGTTGGAGGAGTTCCATCTACTTTAAGCCAAATATCACTATCCATATCTTCACCTTTATACTTTTTCAATTCATTTGTAATTCCATCGTATTCATAAGAACTTCCAGAATAAATTCTATATCTTAATTTATCAGCTGCATCTAATGCTGTTAATGAGTGAAGCGTCCTTAAATAATTTCTATTATTTAATTTAATTCTTTCTCCCTTTCTATATGGTATATTTTTAAATTCATTTGCTATTTTATTAAAATCTACATCAGTAGCATTTGATTCACTAAAATAGCCATTATCATAATCTTCTAAGTTATTTCTTTCTATATCTGATGATTCTACTATATATTTATTTTTACTATTATTATCTTTTAACAACATTAAATTTACTGAATCAGGAAAAATCTCACCATAAGTACTATCTATATATGAATCTGTATATATTAAAAAAGTTGAATTAGGTCTTACCCAATAAGTTGAATCATTTTCTTTATAATCGCTTTTTACAACTTTAGCTTTCGAGTTTATTGGAGTAGGATTAACTTTTGTAATATCAATCTTTTTGCTAGTATTATTCCCTAATAAATCTGATGTATGAAATTCAACACTTAAATTTCCATAATAATTTTCTAAACCTAGCGCTTCATAATTAATATCATAAGAAAGGTTATATCTTGTATCACTCTCCCCTATAGATTCATAATTACATTCATTAATACGAATAGAATTGCCTATTTTATTACCATTATGATCCAATCTATCTATTGTGATATACTGGTTTTTTAACTTTCCGTACTCATCCTTATCCTTATCTAATTCAGTTAAATCTAACCCCACTCCTTCTTCACCTTTACCAGTAACATCATGTAAATTATTTATTTGTAACCTAAATCCATCTACTGTTGTATTACTAGACAATATTTTTTTATGATTATATTCATCACTATTGGAAAGTTTAATACTATCCCAAATTGGTGCAGTTCCATCAGTTTTTACTGTCACTTCTCTCCCAAAATTAGTCTGCCTACCATTTGCAGAATTTGCTCTACTATTAATTAAAAGTTCATCCCCGTCTTTATTAAAATTAACTCTTAACTTATTAATTACTCTCTCTACATTAACAAAGTCTTCACCATCTTCATAATAAGTATTATCAGCATAATTATATTTTTCCTCATAATCACTTGGATGTTCAAAACTTTCTACTGGAGTTTCTGTACCTGTTGAAGAAATTGTTAAAGATACGCCATTATTAGAACAAGAAGTAATATTATTATTTCTATTAATAGACAAGTTTATTATTTTTCCTTTTTGGTCTTTTATTCTAATATCATTTTTATCTATATAATCAAGCATCTTAACTTTATATCTTCCTAAAAACGTTTGATAATTTATACAATTAACAAAAACATCTTCATTAGGTCTAAACCAATATATTTCCTTTTCATTATCTCTATCATCTATATAGATATGTTTACATTTATCTTTTTGAAATTCCAAACCATAAACTCTAGGAGAAGTTTGATTTCTTCTATAATAAGCATGCATTGGCTTTATATACGTTCCCAGCTTTATATCCCAAACTGGATTAGCATAATTTCCCCACATCCAGTAGCCACCATAAGCAATAAAGCCAAAGTCCTTTCGTGCACTATTATCCTTAGCTCCATTATTTAAAAATAAATCATCTAAGGTTGGACCATATAAAGTATTAGGTAACTTAGGTTCACTATGCCAGCTTTCATAATACTCAGTATAATCCCAAGTTCCATACCAATAAAATTCTCCATCTTTTAGATACTTTCCATCTTTAATATTTACATTATTGGGGCTTGGCCATTCTGCTGCGCTTATACTAATTCCACCACAGATTGTTATTATGCATAATTCCATAATGAACAAAATCTTTTTTTTCATTTTAAACTCCTTTCACTATAATTCAGTTTTCCCTTTCACTTTTTTCTTTAATTGTAATTTATTGTATTTATATTATAGCATAACTTTTAAATTTTTCGCCATAAACTGTATTTAATTTCTTTTTAATTAATAAAAAACTCAATTTATTATTATTTTATTTATAATAAAACACACTTTTTTAACAATATGCTTGTTAAAAAAGTGTGTTTTATAAATAAAGATATATTACTTAAAATATACCAAGTCATACTAAATACTGATATTTCTCCTAGCATTGCTCCTGTTTAACTTTGTTTTTTACACAAACAGAGCCTATGTTTCTTTACTTTGAAATCAAGGCTCAAATAGTTAAAAATAAAACTCTAAATATTATGTTCTGTTTATTAAACTTTTAAATATATTTATATTGCATTATTAATCTTTCTTAAATACATGCCTTATTTACTTCCTAAGAAATAAATAATATAATCTATATCCAACTTATTTTTTAGATATCCTTTCATAATGCATTTTTTTATTAATTTATCAATGCCTAGATTATATAATACTTCTTCTAAATACTGTTCATTTAATATATCCATATTTGCAATTAATCCACTTGTATTTTCTTCTGGTATAATATATTTATTCAGATAATATGAATCTAATCTATTTAATAAAAAATACAAACAAGCTTCCTCTTCACTCTCATATTCCCCCAATAACTTGATTTCTTTTTGCCTCTCATTACTAGTCTGATAAAAGAAATATTTATCATTAAGCTTTTTTATATTATAGTAATCATCACCCGGATAAGACATATTTTCTTGTAATCCATCTTCTGTAACAACTATCTCCTTATTATAACATTCACTTCTTAATATTTTTTCTACATCATAAAAATTCATATTTTCCCCTATTACTTGAAATGTACCAAATCATACGGATAATATACCAACCCTTTTAAATTATCATCTTCTATTTTTAAAATTTTAGCAACTGCACCACTTTCAAAACTCCAATAACCATAGTATAAATTTTGTTTACTTTTATGCGAATCATGAAAACCACACTCGCTATGACCTTTATACCAATCTATCTCTAAATATTTTTTCATTTTCTCATTTCTTTCACTACTACTTATAATTAAATCATATAAATTTTTATAAGTATCCGGAAATTGCAGTATTCCGTACTCTTCATTTGATTTTTCTTCTTTATAATCAAGCAAGTAATTAATTAACCAGTCATTTAATTTAGATTTCCTTACCAAATTACGAATTATACTTAAATATTCTTCCTCCAAATTTAGTAATATTCCTAATGAAACTATCCATAAATTTTTTATGTAAAATTCAGGCACCCATACATCAGAAAATGTTTGTATTAATTCCTTACATTGATCAACTAAATTTTCTATTTTCTCTCCTTTTGAATATTTAGCTATTAAAATTCCTAGCTTTAAGTCATGCACTTTCATCTTTGCCGCAAGAATTCTATCATTTTTCACCTCACCTTTTAGTAACTTTGTTTCAAACTTTTTTATTCTTTCTTCATCTTCTCTTATAAATTGTTCAAAATAATCTAAATTTTTAATAGTATCTCTCATCTTTACCTCCTAATGAATAATGTTTCCCAATGAATCTATTAATTTAGAAATAATTTTCCCATCTACTTCAATATGAACTAACCTTCTCTCATATCCCTCTAATAAAATATCATCAGCAACATCTTTACCAACTGCATCTTCTAATCTTCCACTTCCATTTATCCATGAATCACTCATTTGCTTACCATCTAAAGTTTTCCCCAATTTTGAAGTACCATATTTAGCTTCAGCTATTATATACGGCGGTCTACCATCAACCTTATAATAAACTCCATCAATTCCTTTATGAGTAGGTATATTTAAGTCTGTTACACGTTCTATACTAATTCTTTGATAACCTTGATTCTCAAAAAAAATATCCATTTTCATTTCACCATAGTTACCCTTTTGTAGATTGTTTTCTAAAGTAAGACTATTATTTTCTACTAAATTTATTATTTTTCCTTGTTTTTCTTTTGAAGATTCTTCAAAAATATTTTTCTTAACTTCAGGAACCTTAACTCCCTTTCCACCACCAATAAGTCTAGTTAGTCCTCCAAAGAATAATGAACCTGCGGCTGCTGCTGTCCCTATCTCTTGCATAGTCTAAAAACTTGTCTAATCTTTTTGTGAAACTATCTATATTATCAATTTCACTTTGTACTCTTCTTTTCTCTTCTTGTATCTTTTCTTTACACCTATCTATGTAGCTGCTCTTTTTTCCTATTCCATTTAAGTTACTCTCGGCGTTCTTTAGTTTTCTTAATATGTCATTTAGTTCTCTTCTTGAACTATTTAAACTTCTTACAACATCCTTTCCAGAAGAGCCAATGCTTCTTTCATTAGAAACATTGACTCTTATAATTGTTAAAAGTTGGAATTAAAATTTTACATTTTGTTCTTCGAACTTTCCTTTTAGGATAACATATATTCACTTTTTTAGTTACATCGTACTACATTATTAGATTTTTTATTCAATTTTACCTACCATTTGTGTAATTAATTCTATATGCTCTTTTATTTTTACTTTTTTTAAGTTTTCTATCTTTTCACTACCACCTAAACCTAGTAAAGGTACATATCCGAAGCATTCATAATAATCTATTTCTCCATATCTTTTTACAGCTTCATTATATTTATTTAATTCTAGGTATTTCTCCACAAAATAATCGTCTTGTAAGCAATTGAAAAAATGTTTAAACCTTTTTAAGATAATATCAAATTTTCCATTTTTATATTTAATAATGCTTACATATTCATTTTTTTCCCATGTAATTATATCACCAAAACCAGTAACCATTATTGGAATAGCTATATTTGCTCTAAAATATGACATATCTACAACGTATTTATACTCCTCTGGATTAACTATCTTTAAATCTCCATTTAATATAGAGCCAAATCCGTATACTTTCCATATAGATAGTAACTCTACTGGTATTATTTCTTTATATTTTTCAATTAAAGTGCTATCAACCTTACTATTGATTTTATACTCTTTAAATAAATTATCCTTCATCTATTATCCTCCTAGTATTTTAACTTTACATTTAAATATTTTAATTTTCTTTCTGTTTCAGTCATTTTATCAGCTAATGCTTTTATTTGTTCATCAATTGCATCAATTCTATATCTCCATTGAATACCTATTGATGAATTAATCTTACTATCTCCCATACCACCTATATTTAATGGATTACCGCCTGCAATTTGATCGGGATTGTGTAATGCCACTTGTGAATCCAACCACTTCTTCGCTTGTTTTTCAGCTTCTTGGTCAGCTAATTGCCTTGCGAATTCAGCTTCATCATACTTAGTATTATAATTAAATTTTACTTCTATTTCATCTATTCTTGATATAACTTGCTCAGTTTTACTACTTCCCTCATCAATACTACTAGCCCATTTCTTATACCCACTAGCCTCCCTAGCAAGCCTACTATCATCAATATTCTTAAGTACTCTTTTTCTTATTTCATCAAAGCTTTCCTCAGTACTATTCCCTTTAACTTCAGGAATTTTTATTCCCTTTCCACCACCAATAAGTCTAGTTAGTCCTCCAAAGAATAAAGAACCAGTAGCCCCTCCTATAAGTCCAGACCAGGCTCCCTTTATTGCTCCTTCTTCTCCTCCTAGGATTCCGCCTTCAACTAAGCCTCCTCCTGCTCCTTAAACTTTGTTTTTACACAAAAAGAGCCCATATTTCTTTATCTTGAAATCAAGGCTCAAATAGTATGATCAAAACTCTAGTTATTAAAAATATTATAAAATCGATATATTCCAACGCTTATTGCAAATATTACATATTCGCATTACTTCGCTCCACATTCCTTCAGGTTTTCCTTGACCTTCCCATTCAAAATAATGTTTTAATTCATTCTCTCTTTTTCTTAATGTATCACTAAGTTTACTTAATATAGTATTTCTATCAATCTTAAATGGTGCTGATTGAAATTCTTCTTCTATTAATTGACTAAAAATAGTGGATAATGCACAATACAAATCAAATACTTCTCTATCCATCATATCAATTAGTGCTTCTTCTAATAAAGTTTCTATCTCAATATTAGGATTACTTATATATAGTGGATATATACCTTTGGTTAATATTGTCTCAATATCTGTTGGAACATTTGCTCCAATCCACTGATGTAATTCAATTTTATATTCTCCCTTTCCCTCTAATAATAGAATAAACTCATCATTTTTAATGGCTTTAATAACTTTATCCTTAATATTCATAAGAACCTCCCTAATTCAAAAATTGTATTTCAATAAATCTATCATCATATGGCATTTTATCAACTATTGCTTCTGCTGCTCCTCCTAAAGCACCTGCTAAAAATCCATTTGCTCCTCCAGTTACTACTCTTTTTTCCTATTCCATTTAAGTTACTCTCGGCGTTCTTTAGTTTTCTTAATATGTCATTTAGTTCTCTTCTTGAACTATTTAAACTTCTGACAACATCTTTTCCATCTGTAAAACTTATATATAAAACCGCCATAATTTACCAACCTATTATTATATACTAGTTAACTTAGATTGAATATCTATTAATATTTTTCTTTACTTACTCCTTTCCAAGAGGATTTTAAACCTTCATTTTTGGTTTTTAAATTTTTATTAACTTCTACTATTTCATTAATGGCATTAGCTATTTTCTGTATTGCACTTACAAAATCTCTCTCATCTGTTTGTATAGTCCCAGACATTTAATCACCTCTATCCATTTACATCTTAATCATATTGTCCATATTTATATAAAGAATACTGTTTGTGTCATATTTTTAGCATTATATGATTAATTATTTTATAAATTTATAATTTCGCAGTACCTTCGGCAGTTCTTTGTATTTTTATACTAAAAAAGAGCCTATGTTTCTTTACTTTGAAATCAAGGCTCAAATAGTTAAAAGTAAAACTCTAAACATTATTTTCTATTTTTTACTTTCATTTTAGTGATATATATTTAATTCTATATTTTTTAATGCATATATTCTCTCTCATACCTTTAATCTAATTTTACTAATTAAATTAATATTCAGTATAAGCCCAATATTCTTTACCTTCTGTTTTAGAAACCCATTTTTGAAAT
>SVCL01000027.1 GCA_015058405.1 Clostridium sp. | reverse complement strand
GGTGAATCTTATAGAATGAAAGAAACAAAACAATGGTTAAAAGAGAGTGAAAAGCAAACTTGCTAAATTCCATTTTTACCATATGCTGATGGCTGACTTTTTAATGCTTTTTTGGTTCCAAGTTGATGTATAAAATACACCAATAATATATACATCAATTTCTTCTCCATCTCCCGATGTTGTATTAGGTATATATCCATAATTCAATGGATATATAAAGTTATGTTTAGGATGTTTAGATCCTAACGGTCTATCCATTTTAACTGTAACAAGTTTTCCTAAATAAGATTCCATGTAATTCCCCTCCTTAGTTATCCTTTCTTAATTATATATCTTTTTATCATTAATACTTATTATTGTAAACTACTTTTTTGTAATAAAGAATTTAAAAATAAAAATACACAATAGATTTGCATATTAAATCTATTGTGTAGCTTTATTTTCACTAATCTTTAAAAATTCTTCTAAAGTTATATTTCCATAACTTTTAAGAGCTTCTATAAGTCCATCTTCATTTAATATTTTCAAAACTCTTAATTCATCATCTAAAATGTAAAAAGAATTAAATTTATTTTTATCTATTAAATTTAAAACACTAACTAAATTTAATTTATAATAAACAGATACCGTTTTGTTCTCTAAATAACTATTCTTAATAAGCTTTCTTCTCTTGGTGAATATATTTCCAATTAATGAATATAGTGCTTTATCTTTTTCTAAAAAAGTCGTATACATTAATAATAAGGCGGATAGCAATAAGCTAAAATTGATTCTATGTATATAAATTGTTAAACAAAATAAAATAAGCATACTTATTGCTACTCCAAAACTTATGCCTATTAATATACTTTTTGCTCTTTTATATAATAACCTTTTACCTAAAATAACTTCATATATTCTAGCCCCATCTAAAGGATAAGCAGGCAACATATTAAATATAAATAAACCTATGTTTATATTTATACTACTATCTAAATAAGATATGTTAAACTCTTTTTTTATCATTAACAATATAATAAATACCATTAAATTAAATAATGGCCCTGATAAAAATATTAATAAGGTTTCATTGTCATTAACATCATCTAATCCTTTTAATTCTGCTTTAACGCCTGTAATACTTATACCTATATCATAAAGATCAACATTACTCTTACTAGCAACTATAATATGGACTATTTCATGTAATATAACCCACAAAAAACCTAAAAGTACCTTATTATTAATACATCCAATAACTATTAAAACTAAAAACTCTAATAGAAATACCTTTCTGTTTTTTTTCATACAATACTCCTATTATATTGATTCACTTCACACCCTTTCTAAAGAGGATAAATCAAGCATCTCTTTGGGATTCTTTTCGCTTCCCATATATATCATTTTATAAATAATTCCCTTTGCATCTAACTTTTCTAATTTTCCTGTTTTTGCTATAGTGTCACCTCTACGTACAGCATCCCCTTCTTTTACACTAACATTTGAAACTAACCCGTAATATGTTTCTACTCCATTACCATGATCTATAATTATATATTTATCTCCCTCATTTACTTCTTTAACTGTACCATCATAACTAGACACAACCTCTAAATCTTCCTTTGAAACTAAAGCTATAGAATTTTCCATACCTTCATAATTTGCTACTTTTCCATTTATAGGGGTAATATATTTGGTTTTAATTAAATCCTTTGTACTTTGTTGTCCTGTTACATAACATTTAGCTTCATCAATATAGTCTAATATCATTTCTTTATAATTTCCATCCTTAGGTAACTCTATAGACTTTATTGCATCCATTAACTCATATTTATCATTTACCTTTTCTTTTGCCAATATATATATATCATTAGCTTCTTTTACAGGCACAAACTTAGCTATAGTAATTAAAATTAATAATATGCATGCTCCTGCTAATTGCCATATAAATTGTCTTACTAACCTTTGTAATAAACTTAAATCAGAATTATTAGCTCTATTCCTTTTTGTATCTAAATATCCACTATCTACTGAGCCAATCCTTGTATACCTAGCCCTTGATACACCACTTTTTGCATTATTATAGTACTTTTCATACTGTGCTCTATAATCTCCCATCTTTCTCCTCCTAAAAGTTCTATAATAAATTATATTTTCTATACACCAAATTTATGATTCTTTTACTTCCATATTTATTACTCACTAAAATAAAGATTAGTGTGACAGCTTTTTAGCATAGAACTTTATTCTTTGTTGTACTTACAATCATACCAATACCTAAACATAAGTACAATTAATAATAGGCTTATTATTAAACTAACTATCATATGTATTGTTTTATACTTATCCCATTCAACTGTATCTTTTAAATAAATATTATTAACTAAAGGATACCATTCATAAACATCGAAAGTCAGAACCCCATATTTATCTGGAGTCTTATAAGGTATACGAGGAATCCCTAATACAATAAGCCCCCACATAATACTTAATAGTAGTATTATTTTAATTTTTTTATCTAATTTATTCATATTCCCCCCAAGCTAAACATAATAACTTCGTATTTTGACTTACTATATTCTATAAAAGGAGATGTATATTGAATGCTATCAAACATTCATATACATCTCCTTTTTGTATCAACTTAAAAATGAATCTTTTTCTTTCTCATACCAATATTTAAAACTATAGCTACTGCCATTGTTATAGTAAGAAGCGAACTTCCACCATAACTTATTAAAGGTAATGTAATACCTGTAATAGGTAATAATCCTATGTTCATTCCAATATTTTGAGTAATGGCAAATAAGAAATAAGATACCATTCCTACACATATTAATGATGCAAACTTATCCTTTGCACTTCGTGCTATAGCTATCATTCTACTAATTAATACTCCATATAAGAATAGTAAAAATAACGCTCCTAAAAATCCCCATTGTTCTGCTATTGCTGAAAATATAAAGTCTGTTTGTATTTCTGGAACGTGAGTTCCAGTATAACCAGGAGCTACACTTGAAGATATACTAGGCTTTGAACCTGTAAAACCTCCAGAACCAATTCCTATTAAAGCTTGCCCTAATTGATATCCTGAATCTGATTCATCAGAATCAGTACTCATAAATGATATTATTCTTGATTTTTGGTGTGGTAATATAAGCCCTGAATTCCATAAAATTATTACCGCTAAAAATAGAGCCATAAACCCACCATTTATTATTCTCTTATCTAGTCCTGCTATAAAAAGCATACCAAGCACTATAAAAAAGCATACCATACTCATTCCCATATCAGGTTGTATAACTATTAATGAAACTGGAATTAAACAGTATATAGCTATTTTAAACAAGTTCTTTATTGTATTAATTTCATAATCCATTTCATCTATTATCTTAGATAACATAAGGATTATAGCAAACTTAGCAAATTCCGCTGGTTGTAATTTCATAACTCCAAGGTTAATCCATCCACGAGCACCATTTACCTTTATTCCTATTCCAGGTATCCATACCAAAATAAGAAGAATTACTGACCCCCAATATATTATAGGAATATATCTATATAAGGATCTATAATCTATTGTTACTAAAAAGTATAAAGCCACCATGGAAATACCAAACCATATTGCCTGCTTTTTTGCAAAGTAAAATGGACTAAGTCCATTGACTCCACCTTTAGTAGCTAAGTATATATTTAATATTCCGTACATAATCAAACATATTAATGAGGCTAATAGAGGTTTATCTATGTCTCTTATTAATCTAAAATCTAGTTTATATCTACTTAAAAAGTTTCTATCTCTATTCAATTTTGCACCTCCGTACTATACAAATAACATACTAATTATATATTATAATAATTTTTTTCTCTATATTAAAACGACAATATACAAAAAAATAATATTTTTTTAATATTTTATTTGTATTTCTCCCTAACACTAATTATATATTTCAGTAAATAAAGGTCTGAATGTTTCAAAAGGAATTCTATATAATTAAAAATTTTATGATATAAAAAAAATAAGATACTTAGCTCTGTATAGACTAATTATCTTATCTTTTTACTATAGAATTATAAATTTAACTCATCTATTTTTTATCTTCCTCTAACTCCTTTAATAGGAATATTAGCTACTATAGATGATCCTACATCTCCTGCTACATCATCACTTTTAGTTACTGCTATTTCAACATCATCTGCTTGAATTTCTATATATTTCGAAATTACTTCTAAAATCTCTTTTCTCATAGTATCTAAAGTTTCTGACGGAATTTCTCCTCTATCGTGTATTAAGATTAATCTTAATCTATCTTTAGCTACATCTTTAGGTTTTTGCTTATTTCCTAATCCTCCGAAAATCCCCATTCTAACTATACCTCCTATTTATGCCCAAATAGTCTTTTTAATGAACCTAAGAATCCTGTTGACTCTGTGCCTAATTCCATTAGAGGTACGTCTTCTCCAGTTATTCTCTTTGCTATATTCTTAAACGCTTGACCTGCTCTAGCACCGTCCTCAAGCACTATTGGTTCTCCTTTATTAGTAGATACAGTTATATTTTTATCATCTGGAACTACACCTAATAATTTAACTGATAATGTTTCTATTATATCAGATACATCAAGCATATCTCCTCTTTTAGCCATATCATAATTTAATCTATTAACTACAACTTGATGATCATCTAATCCTTTAGCATCAAGTTTTCCTATTACTCTATCTGCATCTCTTACTGATGTTATTTCTGGATTAACAACAACGATAGCTCTATCTGCTCCTATAACAGCATTTTCAAATCCTTGTTCTATCCCTGCTGGTGAATCTATTAATACATAATCAAAGTCTTCCTTTAATTCATTCACAAGCTTTAACATCTCCTCAGGACTTATATCATTTTTATCCTTTGTTTGAGCTGTTGGAAGTAAACATAAATTATTAGAAAATCTCTTGTCTTTAATTAATGCTTGCTTTAATCTACATCTTCCTTCTAATGCATCTATTAAAGTATATACAATTCTATTTTCTAATCCCATCAATACATCTAAATTTCTTAATCCTGTATCCCCGTCAACAACAACTACCCTTTTTCCTAAAGCTGCTAAAGCCGTTCCTATATTTGCTGTAGTTGTAGTTTTACCTACTCCACCTTTACCTGATGTAATTACTACTGATACTCCCATTTTATTATTCCCTCCATAAATTAATATATATATTTATTAGTTAAATAAGGTTCTACGATAATAGCCCCATCCTTCACCTTTGCTACTTCTGGATATTTAGGTTCCTGGTAATCATCCGGAGAAATAGTTATTATATTTCCTATTTTTAAAATTTCCGGTTTTAGCGAAAAAGCTGCTATTATAGCTTTATTATTTCCATTATTACCTGCAAAAACATTGCCTCTTATGCTGCCTAGTACTATTATGTTACCTGCTGCATACACTTCTGCTCCACTGTTCACATCCCCAATTATAACTATGTTACCTGGAAATCTAATACACTGGCCTCCTCTTACAGTTTTTCTTAAAAACTTGGTATTTCCTTCGTAAATACCACTAAATATCTTAGGGTCTTTTACATTATCCTTTTCACTTGGTACTATATCTTCAATAATAATTTCTTTTACACCTATTTGTTCTAATACTACTTCCTTTAATTTTACCATATCTTTTTCATTTATTGATGATATATTTATAGTTATGTATAATGTTGAATTTTTATAAAACTTTCTACCTTTTGATAGCTTTTCTGTAAGTAAGGCTAACATCTTATCAAAGCTTTCAAACCTATCAACATCAACTATTGCATTTAAGCCATTTTTATTGCCTTTTACAATTACTCCATTATTCTCCATTGGTTACCCTCCACCAATATTATGTTTAATGCTATTTTACTTATAGACTTATTTTTTGTAATTTATGTTTTTCACTTTAATAATTATAACATTATTGAAATAAAAAGAGTATCCCAATTCGATACTCTTTTTCATATTTAATCTATTTTATTATATTTTATTAATTTTTTATAAAAATATCCTCTATTTGTTACCTTCCTTTTTATCAGGCAATCCTTCTAATACATATTTTTTAAAACTTTCAGAGCTTTTTGTATACTCTGGATGATCTCTCATAAGTTCCTCTTTAAAATACGCTTCATAAACGGCCTTAGCTACACCTGCTATATTACCACCATGTCCACCATCATAAGCTACTGCTACAACAGCTATTTTAGGATCATCTGCTGGTGCAAAACTTACATATGTTGCATAAGGTGCTCTACCCACATCATTTTGATCTTCTCTACAGTCTGCTGTACCTGTTTTACCAGCAGTTTGTATTGGAAACCTAGCAAATGTTGCAGCTGCTGTACCAGATTCTTCATCCTCATTAACTCTCTTCATTCCATCTATAACAGCTTTTAAATTTTCAGGCTTAATATCAACCTTATCCAAAGCTTCTGGTTTAAACTCTTGTACTACATTTCCATCACTATCAGTTATTTTATCTACATAATGTAATGAATATTTTGTTCCTCCATTAGCTATAGTAGACACATATTGTGCAAGCTGCATAGGCGTAAATCTATTTACACCTTGTCCAATTGCTGCATATACCTCTTGAGCTGGAGACTTAATTGATGTATCTTGAATAACAAACGTTGATATTACTTGGGCTACTGTTTTTGCTTGAGTATCTATATTTACTGAACCTTTTCCTGATTCCTCATATTGTTCAACATTTTCTTTATACTTAGGCGATAAATCCATTATCTTTTTCACATCATCTAGTATATATTTACTAAGAGTATCTACATTTGATACTTCTTCGTCTGTTCCAACCTTTTCAATTGTATCTGTAATTTTTTTCTTCAAACTTGCCTTTGTGTCTTTTAATTCATCATTATCATCATCACTTGTTGAAAAATCAAAAGGGACAAAATAACGTGAATTATTATAATTTCCTGATTCAACAATATCTCTAAGATTAAACTTAGCTAATGACTTAACATTATTTTTATAAGATTCAAAGTTATAAACTGTTCCATAATTTTCTGGCAACTCTATTCCTGTACTGGCTCTTTGGGTACTTGATGGATCTACTCCTAGTCCAAACTTCCATGCATATTTTGCTAAAGAATTTAATGCATCTATTCTATTGGTAAATCCACCTGCATTCATAAATAATCTATATGCAACATCATAAAAATAAAAGTTACAAGATTTTGCCAGAGCCTCTGATAAATCTATAGCACCATGACCACCCCTAGGATAAGCCAAACATTTTGGTGCAAAAGTATTTCCGTATATCTCAGGATGTATATTATAAATTCCTGTAGCATTTATTTTATCATTAGGCTTTATAACCCCTTCTTCAAGACCTGCAATAGCTGTCATAGGTTTAAATGTTGATCCTGGAGCTGCTAACCCTTGAGTTGCATAATTATAGAATGGCTTTGGATATAAATCGTATTTATCTCCTCTTACTCCATCTTCTAATGGAAAAAGATCATTAACTGTCTTTTGCAAACCAAATGTTTGTATAACTCCCTTTCCAAACCCTTCATAGTCAGGATCAAAATATAATTTGTACTTATCATCAGCCACATCACCAGTGACAAAATCATTTGGATCATATCCTGGATAAGATACAGATGCTAGTATTCTACCTGTATTTACTTCTACTGCTACAACAGCACCTCTGTTAGCTCCTTTATATTCACCACCTGCTCTTAGTCCAGCTAAAACATCATCAAAAGACTTTTCAGCAGCATACTGAATGTTTTTATCTATAGTTAAATTCACGCTATTTCCTGGGTAAGATTCTAATTTAAACATTTCACTTGTAGTTCTTCCTTTAGAATTCACTTTAACTGTAGTTCCACCCTTTACCCCTTTAAGTTGATCTTCAAAAGCTGCTTCTATACCTGCTTTACCAACTAAATCTGTAGAAGCATCATACCCCTTTAATTCATATTTATCTTTATTTTCTGTATCTATTGAAGATATATATCCAAGTACTGAAGATGCTAATGTCTTATAAGGATATTCTCTTACTGGTTCTGTTACTATATCAATACCTGGTAGATCATTAAGTTTTTGCATTAGTATAAAAGCTGTTTCATCTTTTATTCCTTTAGCAAGTTCTACTGATTTATATCCCTTAAAACTTTGCATTTTCAAAGCATCCTTAACTAATATATAACTTCTAAGTTTTTCACATGAATACTTTTCAAGCAATAGCTTAGCAATCTCTTTTCCATCCATATTTTTATATTTTTTAGTTTTGGCTGCATCATCTTTATAATTAGGATCTATAAGTTCTATAAGATCATAAGTCTTTACCAATTCATAAAAAGTTTCTTCGGGGGTTATTTCCAAAAGTTTCTTGTTAACCTCACTTATTTGATCATCTTTTAAATCTTCTCTTTCATCTTCACTAAATAATTCATTTTCTATTCCTTCATTTAGTCCTCTATCCCTTTTAAATCTAATTTCTTCAGCTTGTTTACCTTTTTCACTTGTAGATTTGAATTGAAAATACCATTCGTTCTTTTCATTTAATTTAAGCATTAAATCATCTTGAAATTCTGCATTATTTTCTTTAAGTAGCTTAAAAACTAAATCCATAGTTGAATAGAAGGTTTTATTAGCTTCATTTGTTGTTGTGTAATTCATAACATAAGTTTGTTTATTAGTAGCTAATATATTACCATTTTGATCATAAATAATTCCTCTTGGTGCTTTCTCTGATACAAACTTAGTTGCACTTATATCTGCCTTTTCTTGATAATCATCATGTTTGTATATTTGAAGATATACCAATTTCATAGTAATGACTCCAAATATGATTCCCATTAATATAAAAAATACTTTATATCTAGATGATCGCTTTTTCCTTTTTGGCCTATTTACTATCATTAAAATCTTCACCTGCTTCTAAATTTTCCTTTTTCTTTTATTAGTAATTATACCATTTTTATTACCACCAAGAAATATTTACACTTAAAAGTAATAAAATTGTACACTTTTATTTTTTTGTATAGAAAAATTCTCAATAATAAGTAACATTTCCACCACACTTAATCTAAGTTTTCCACAATGTATCTATATAGATATATAATTATTTGTGAATAAAAAAGTGGATTCACCATGCTTCTATTAATTAAATGTATCTTAATTCTTATTTTCCTAAACGTAAAAAAGATATATCAAAAGTATATACTTGATATATCTTCTTTTACAAATTTATTCTGTATCTTTATTATCCTTTTGAACGCCTACTACATACTTTTGATATGATTCGGATGAAGCTGTATAATTTGGATATTCAGCTTCTAACTTATCTTTAAAATATGCTTCATAAACTGCTTTTGCCACTGGTGCTGTTGAAGAACCATGTCCTCCATCATAAATAACACCAACAAAAGCTATCTCTGGATCATCTAAAGGTGCAAAACTGACATATGTTGCATATGGTGCTCTTGCAACATCTGTTTGATTAGTTTTAAAATCTGCAGTACCTGTTTTACCTCCTGTTTTAATAGGAAAATTAGCAAATACTCTAGCTGCAGTACCACCTTCTTCATTATTTGCTTTATACATACCTTCTCTAATTGTAGCTATAGTAGAATCTTTCATTTCTATTGTATCTAGAACTTCTGGATCAAACTTTTCTATAACTTCACCATCTGTATTTGTTATCTTATCTACATAATGTAACTTATATCTAGTTCCTCCATTTGCAAGTGTAGATACATAAGAAGCTAACTGCATAGGAGTAAAAGTATTCATACCTTGCCCTATAGATGAATATACCTCTTGAGCTGGAGAAGTAATTTCTGAACCTTTATCATTTACTACAAATTTAGCTATTACTTCTGCAACAACTTGAGCTTGAGCATCTAAGTTAACTGTTGTATTTTTACTACTCTCATAATTTGCAACATTTTGCTTATACTTTTCAGAATTATTCATTATACTCTTTATATCTTCTAGTAAACTCTTTGCAAAAGTATCCATATTTGAAGAAGTTGAATTTGTACCTACTTCACTAAACCTATCGTTTATTTTTTCCTTAAGGCTAGTTTTAGCTTCTCTTAACTTTTCAGTATCATCTTCATTATCTGAATAATCAAAAGGTATAAAACTTCTGCTACCCATATAATCTCCAGATTCTAAATAATCTCTAAGTTCAAACTTAGCATATAAAATAGATTTATTTTTAAATGAATAGAAATTATATACTTGCCCAAAGTTTTCTTCTATTTCTATTCCTGTACTTACATTTTGCTTACTTTCAGGATTTACACCTAAACCAAATTTCCAAGCATATTTTGCTAAAGAGTCTAAAGCTTTTATATCTGAACCTGCTTGCTTATATAATCTATAAGCAATTTCGTAGAAATAATAGTTACAAGATACTTCTAGAGCCTTAGTAACATCAATAGCACCATGAGTACTATGATAATTAGTGTATATTAAACATTGTGGTCCAAAAGATGAACCGTAAGTTTCTGGATGAGTATTAAATATACCATTATCATATATAGTTTCCCCAGGACTTACTACCCCAGATTCTAATCCTGCAACCGCTGTAAGAGGCTTAAATGTAGATCCTGGTGGAATTAATCCCTGAGTTGCATAATTATAAAACGCTCTTGGATACAAATCATTTGGATCTGTTCTTACACCATTAACAACTGGGAATAACTCATCTAAACTTTTATTTATTCCTCTTGAAGTAATAAGTTCTGTTCCAAACTTCTCTAAATCCGGATTAAAATATTCAGCTATCTTTGAAGTATTTTCTTCATTTGAAATAGTAAAAATATTAGGATCATAATTAGGATAAGATACACTAGCTAGTATTCTTCCTGTCTTAACTTCCACAACAACTGCAGCACCTCTATTAGCTCCTGGATATGGATCATATGATGTTCTTATATTTTCCATAGTATCAATTAATGAATTTTCCGCTGCACTTTGTATATTCTTGTCTATTGTTAGATGAACATTATTTCCCGGGTAAGATTCTAATTGAAATAATTTTTCAACAACTTTTCCTGAAGAATTTACCTTTACTGTTGTTCCGCCTTTTACACCTTTTAATTGTTCTTCAAAAGCTACTTCTATACCAGATATTCCAATTAAATCACTAGAAACATCGTACCCTCTAAGTTCATACTTTTCTTTACTTGAACTATCAATTGAAGATATATATCCTAATACTGATGAAGCTAAAGTTCCATAAGGATATTTTCTAGTAGGTTCACGTACTATAGCTATACCAGGTAAATCACTTTCTCTTTGCATTATTATTAATGCATCATCTCTTTTTATATTACTAGCTAAAGTTACAGTTTTATATCCCTTAAAACTTTGCATTTTTAATGTATCTTTAACTAACATATATAACCTTAATTCTGAATATGTATATTGCCCTAAAAGAAGATTTGTAAGTTCTTCTCCCGACATCTCTTTATATTGTTTTTCTTTTTCAGAACTTGGATTTGAATCTATCAAATTAATTAAATTATAATCTTTAACTAATTGATAAAATACTTGTTGAGCACTTATTTGCATAAGTTTATCATTAACCATAGATGTTTGTTCTTCAGATAAGTCCTCAACTTCGCCCTTAAACAATTCTTTTTCTACAGCCTCGTTAAATCCTCTATCACGTTTGAATCTTACTTCCTGTATTCTTCTAACTGAAGGATCTACACTACTATATTCAAAGTATGGCTTATTATTTTCATTTATCTTTAACATAAATTCATCTATAAACCCACTACCTGACTCTACTAAAATACTATTTACTTTTTTTATAGTATCAAAAAAGTACTTATTAGACTCTTGTGTAGTGGTATATGTTAATGTAAATGTCTGTGTATTAGTGGCTAATTTATTTCCATTTTTATCATATATTATTCCTCTAGGAGCCTTTTCTGATACAAATTTAGTTGAAGTCGTATCAGCTCTTTCTTTATAATCATCATGCTTATATATTTGTAAATATACAAGTCTCATAATTAAAGCCGTAAATACAACTGACATAAGTATTATAAATACTCTATATCTTGATGGCTCCTTCTTCTTTGGTTTATTAACTATCATTTAAAACCTCCAAGCTTTCCTCATATCGTCCCTATTAAAAGTTTTTAATATAGTTTTATATGTTAAAATCATCAACATTGAATTATATAGTCCTGTTATTAAACTTTTTGATAAATTAATATATATATTCATAGTATAAAAAATAATAAATATTGATACAAACTTTAAAATACTAGCTAAAAACATAGCAATTACAGGTACTAATTTTTTTTCTCTCCAAATACCTTCACCTATACCCCCAGCAATATAGCAAATTATCATATTAATTAATGCATTTATTCCAAAACCTGAATAAAAAAACATGTCTTGTAATAATCCACTCACCACTCCGATTA
This sequence comes from Clostridium sp., assembly GCA_015058405.1. GTDB lineage: Bacteria > Bacillota > Clostridia > Clostridiales > Clostridiaceae > Clostridium. The sequence goes on along the minus strand of SVCL01000027.1, from coordinate 22,916 downwards.
TTACTCCTTCTTTTTTACCGTTAATTATTGAATACGCAATAGCAAAAACATATAAAAAACTTGGATAGCATCCCCTTATAGATATAAAAGGTGATAAACAATTATCTAATACTAATAAAAAACATGATACTAAAATCAAAATAACTCTCTTTTTCATATCACACCTCTTATTCATATTTTATTTCTCTTTTATCTTTTGGTGCTATTATGAATAATTCTTCTAATTTATCAAATGAAACTGCTGGCTTAACAATAGCACTTTTCATAACATTTACTTTGTCTTCTTCTACTGACATTACTTCTCCAACTGTTATTTCCTTTGGATAAAGAAATCCTAATCCTGAAGTTACAATTTTATCTCCTTCTTTTACTTCTGAATCTAAAGGTAAGTTTGTAACTTTCACTAAGTAATTATTTGATTTGTCTATATATCCACTTAATATACCGGTATTTTCGTTAGTGCTTTCTACCTTAACACTTACCTTAACGTTTTGATTTACTATTGGTTGAATTATAGACCAATTATTTCCTACACTTGATACCTGACCTACTAAACCATTAGCAGCTATTACAACCATATTTTTTGATATTCCGTCATTTTGCCCTTTATCAATAATATAACCATCTAATATTCCTCCACCTGAATATCCTATAATATTAGTTGCTATATAGTTATAATTATCTTTTTGTTTCTTAAAATCTAAAATCTTTCTTAATTCTTCATTTTCTTTTTCCAAATCAGAATTTTCATTAATTTTATCTTTTAATTCACTATTTTCCTTTTTTAATTCTTTGTTTTCTTCTCTTACCTCTGAGAAATTAAGAAAGAAATCAACAAAATCCTTAACTCCTCTGTTTATGTTATATGCGACTCTTTGAATTGGATTTAAAGCGTCCCCTGCAGTACTTCCTAATCCTTTTGATTCCTTATTAGCCGTAAAAAAAATCAACCATAAAAATGCAACTGACAGCACTATTACAGTAACTGTCAGTTTGTTCTTTAGAAGCTTCATCTAATTATGCTCTTTCTTCTCTACTAATTTTGTCGAAGTCTTCAAGAGCTTTTCCTGCTCCTAATACAACACAATCAAGTGGTGATTCTGCAATATGTACAGGCATATTGGTCTCACGATTTATTAATATATCTAGGCCTTTTAATAAAGCCCCTCCACCAGCTAACATTATACCTTTTTCCATTATATCTGCAGCTAATTCTGGTGGTGTTTTTTCTAATGTAGTTTTGATTGACTCTATTATTGAGTATACAGGTTCTTTAATTGCTTCTCTAATTTGAACTTCTGATACTTCGATTATCTTAGGAAGTCCTGTAATTAAATCTCTTCCCTTTATCTCCATAGTGATTTCTTCTTCATCTATCTTATAAGCAGATCCTATTTCCATCTTTATTTGTTCAGCAGTTCTTTCACCAATCATTAGGTTATATTCTTTCTTAATATAAGCTATGATAGATTGATCTAATTCATCACCAGCAACTCTTAATGACTTACTAGTTACTATTCCTCCAAGAGAAATAATTGCTACCTCTGTAGTTCCGCCACCGATATCTACTATCATACTACCTGTTGGTTCACTTACTGGAAGTCCTGCTCCAATAGCTGCTGCCATTGGTTCTTCCATTAATATTACATCTCTAGCTCCAGCTAGCTTAGTTGCTTCTTCTATAGCTCTTTTTTCAACTTCTGTTACACCTGATGGATAACAAACAATGATTCTAGGACTCTTAAAAGAACTTTTGCTTACAGCTTTTTCTATTAATGACTTTATCATTGTATGAGCAACATCAAAATCTGCAATTACACCATTTTTTAATGGTCTTATTGCAACTATATTTCCAGTTGTTATACCTATCATTTTCTTTGCTTCTGCTCCTACAGCTAAAGATTTTTTTGTAACATTATTAATTGCTACAACTGAAGGCTCTCTTAATACTACTCCTTTTCCTTTTACGAAAACAAGAGTATTAGCAGTTCCTAAATCTATTCCCATGGCCTTACTACTTCCAAAAAAACCCATTTTAATTTTTTCCCCTTTCAGTTATATAATTCCTTTTTCTTTTAAACTAATATATTTTTTATCACCTACGATAATATGATCCAATAAATTTATTCCAATTATATTACCACATTCTTTTATCCTTAAGGTAATGTTTATATCTTCCTCACTAGGCGATGGATCCCCTGATGGATGATTATGACATATTATTATTGATGCTCCTCCACTTTTTATAGCTTCAGAATAGATTTCTCTTGGATGAACTATTGATGAATTCAAAGTTCCTCTAAAGATATCTTTTATTTTGATAATTTTATTTTTAGTGTCTAATACTAATAGCTTTAGTATTTCTTGTTTTAAATTTCTCATTTCATTAATCAACATATTTGCAACATCCTGAGGTTTTGTTATATTATCCAAGTGAGAAGTTGCTTTTAAAGTATTAAACCTTTTAAACAATTCAGATAAAGCTAAAATTTGTGAAGCTTTACCTTCCTTTATTCCCTTGATTTGCATAATATCATTAAATGACACATTTAATAATCCATCCAAACCATCAACTTCACTTAATATCCTATCACTTAAGGATATAATATTTTCTCCTCTAGTTCCACATCTAAGAATTACTGCTAGTAATTCTTTATTGCTTAAAATCTCAGGACCAAACTTTAGTAATTTTTCTCTTGGTCTTTCATCTTTTGGAATATTTAAAATATTAAGATTGTTGTCCATTATTTAACTCCTACAATAATTTACAACCTCTATCGCCCAATTTTTTCTATCATCTCATTAAGTTTATTTAATGGTAATCCTACTACATTGTAATAGCAACCGTTAATTTTTTTTACAAACACGCCTGCTTTTCCTTGAATTCCATAAGCTCCTGCTTTATCAAAGGGATCGCCACTATCTATATAATCTTTAATATGCTTATCCGTTAACTTTGAAAAGACAACTTCAGTTTTAACTGAATCCTTTAATATCTTTCCACTTTCTGAATTAATTAAAACAATTCCAGTATATACTGCATGAGTATTATCACTTAGTTTATAAAGCATATTATAAGCATCTGCTTTATCTTTCGGCTTTCCAAGTATTTCTTCATTCAAAGCAACTACTGTATCTGCTGCTATTATTATAGAAGGCTCTTGTATTTTATTTAAAACATCTTTTGCCTTTCCTAATGCAATTTTTTCTACATATTCAGAAACACTTCCTGTCTTTTGAACTTTTGTCTCATCAAAATCACTAATAATAATAGTAAAATCATTTACAATTCTACCTAATAGCTCTTGCCTTCTTTCTGAGGCTGAGGCTAAAATTATCTTCAAAATATCACATCCTAAAAGTATACCTTTTATAGTATTCCTTATTTTTAAGATTTTAAACATATATCCTTAAAATAATGTTATAACCTTTTTCTCAAAAGAATTAATACTCTTTATATACCTAATATAGTTTATCATTTAATATCTACTGAAACAAGTATGTTTATTCAATAAAACTCTTTTTAATTTTTTTTTAAGAATTTATTTTTATTTATATTTTATCAAAATGTTATATAGGAAATTCATACTTTCCTTTAAGTTTTCCCTGCTATACTCTTCTGGTAAGGATTTGATATTATTTTCTATTTGATCTAGACCTTCATCCTTTTCATTAACATTATTGTATATTTCATCTACCCACGCCTTAAACTCTTTTATATTTATACTTTTTACTGATTTATCTTCCAACTCATTTATCACTTTTTTAATATATGCATCTATTATTTCTGCTTTTGCTTTATTATAGTCAGTATCCTCTGTAATATTACATTTAACTCTAAATGAACTTATAGATGCGGCGTTTAATGCTTCTGTCTTTTTATCAGCATCATCTAAATTAAATATTCCTGCAAAAACCTTAAACTTTCCTTCTTCTTCTATAATAAAACTTGCATATTCATTAGTTATTGCTGCTACTTGCGCCTCTGCATTCTCTTTATTTTTATATACACCACATTGAATTATTCCAAAACTTTTTGTAATAGCTTCTGTATTTTCATTAGTTTCTTGTGTGTTATTTACTTTAGTATTTTCTTTCTTCTCTTCACTTCCCTCCTTTAAGAACAGATTAAAAAAAGATATTCCTATTATTATAGATACTATAATTGTGCCTATTAACCATAACAAAATATTACCGTTGTTGTTTTTTTTCTTATAATCATATCTTGTGTACCTCATATTCTCCCCCCTAATATAAATTTATTTTTATAATTATATCTTTATATTGTATATATATTTTGCATTTCTATTTTTATTCATTATGTAAATTACAAATAAATTAATATTATTTTAAATATCTTTGTACACTTATCAAAAATTATCTTTTCATTATTATCATATCTTCATGTTCCAAATTAGATCTTTCAAAAAAATCTTTTGATATTCTCTCAATTTCAAACTTGCAACTTTTCCAAAAAGATAATGCCTCAACATTACTTTTTGCAATTCCAACTCTAATGTTTTTTATTTCTTTATCTTTACTAAAATATTTAATTATAACTTCTAAGAATTCAGATCCCAAGCCTCTATTTCTTAGCTTTTCATCAATTATAAAAAGCCAAACAAAAAACTCATTCTTTTTCTCAAATCTCCCCTTAAATATCCCAACTATATTATTATCATTCTCATTAACTATTTTGATATATACTTCATCTTCTGTTATATAATATTCTAAAAATCTTCTATACAATATTTGTAAGTCTACAAGTGAATAAGAACTAATTTCTCCATCATTTTTTATTACCCACTCACCAATATCTTCCAAATCACTTTTCCCAATACTCGAAAAATTATAACTATCATGAATAAAATTAATCTCAATCATAAAACCCACCCCAAACTTAATATATAAAAACTATATTAAATAAATAATTCTACAAACTCATTTTTTTCCCTTTATATATCATAGCCATTAAAATAATAAAATAAATAAACAAAAAAATAAAAGTGCTGCAAAATTAATCACAACACTTTTATAATTATATAACTTAATAATTATTATTTATTCTCTTTAATAACTCTATAAGATATTCATATACTCTTTCTGTTGAACTTATTGATACATGTTCTTCTGGAGTATGTGCATCTCTTATATTTGGTCCAAAGCTTATCATATCAAGCTTGCCTAGTCTTTCTTCAAACAATCCACATTCAACACCTGCATGAAGCGCATAAACTATAGCATCTTTATTGTACATATCTTTATATACTTCTTTACATAGTTCTCTTATTTTTGATTCAGGATTAAATTCCCAAGCTGGATATGGTTCTCCTGAAGAGAATCTTCCACCTAAACCTAAAGTTATTGTTTTAATCTTTTCAACTAAATCTTCTTTTAATGATGTAACTGAACTTCTAACTGCACTGTGATATTCAACAGCATTATCTTTCATACATACAACACCAACATTAGATGAACTTTCTACTAAGTCTTTTATATTACCACTCATTGTATTTATTCCATTTGGATATACATATAATAAATCTATAGTTTTCTTAGTGCATTCCTTAGTAAACATTTCTTTAGATTCTAATTCTGATTCTTTAACTATAATAGCTACATCAGCATCAGTACTTGCTAATTCCACTTTAAGTGTTTCATTTAACTTAGCTAACTTTTCTGAAACCTTTGCTATATCATTTGTATTTACTGCTATAACAGCTTCTGCCTCTCTAGGAATAGCATTATCTTTAGCTCCACCACTAATAGATACAAGGTTTAATTCTATTTCATTAGATACTTCTTTTAAAGCTCTACCTAATATCTTGTTAGCATTTCCTCTTCCTTTATCTATTTCTGAACCTGAATGCCCACCTTTTAGACCTTTAACTATAATGTCGACTAACTTTTCTTCTTTAATATTCTCTCTTTCTATATCCATATATGAAGTAGTTCTTATTCCTCCAGCACAACTTACAAGGAAATATCCTTCTTCCTCACTATCAAGATTTAAAAGAACTTTCCCATTTATATGTTCTTTTGAAATTGCCATTGCTCCAGTCATACCTGTTTCTTCATCAGAAGTTAATAATACTTCTAATGCTGGATGTTCTACAGTATTATCCGCTAAAATTGCCATAGCATATGCAACTGCTATACCATTATCAGCTCCAAGAGTAGTTCCTTCAGCATATATATCATCATCTTTAACTACAAGCTTTATTGGATCTTTTGTAAAATCATGTTCTGTTCCTTTATTCTTTTCACAAACCATATCCATATGTCCTTGTAAAATTACTGTAGGAGCATTTTCATATCCTTTTGTAGCTGGTTTTTTTATAATAACGTTTAGAGCTTTATCTTGAATAACTTCTAGGCCTAGTTTCTTACCAAACTCAGTTAAATAATCACTTATCTCTTTTTCGTTTTTTGATCCTCTTGGAATATTAGATATCTCTTCAAAGTATTTAAATACTTCATAAGCTTTAGAATTTTCTAATTTTTTCATTTTTGTATACTTCCTTTCGTCAATATATGTTAATATTATACTAAGATTAGTCTAAGTATATCATACTGTAAAGTTATTTGTATATTTGCATATTTAGTATTAATAACTTATGTAACTTTACGAAATAATACTATATGACTAATAATAATGTTTATTGGAGGGTAACAATTTATGCAAAAAACTAAAATGATTTTCACTATTGGTCCTGCTAGTGATAACGAAAAAATGTTAAGAAAATTTATTGAAATTGGAATGAGTGCAGCTAGACTTAACTTCTCACATGGTACCCATGAGACACATAAAGAAAAAATCGACTTAATAAAGAAAATAAGAGAAGAAATGGATGCTCCTACTGCAATAATTCTAGATATTAAGGGGCCAAAAATTAGAACTCATAACTTTGTAAACGATGGTGTTGAATTAGTTAAAGGACAAGAATTCTCATTCATCTGTGGCGAAGAAATCTTAGGAGATGAACATAGATGTTCAATTTCTTATGATATTTTATATAAAGATGTTCAACCAGGTGGATCTATACTAGTTGATGATGGATTATTAAAGTTTGAAGTTCTTCAAGTAATAGATAAAGAAATTAAATGTAAAGTTAAAGTTGGTGGTATGATAAAAAATCATAAAGGTGTTAATGTACCTAATGTAAAAATCAAACTTCCTTCAATTACAGAAAAAGATATAAAAGATATTGAATTTGGATGTAAAATGGGCGTTGACTTCATAGCTGCTTCATTTATAAGAAAAGCTAGTGATGTACTAGAAGTTAAAAGAGTTCTTCAAAAGAACGGTGGAGAAAACATTCAAGTTATTGCTAAGATAGAAAACCAAGAAGGTGTAGATAATATAGATTCAATTATTGATGTTACTGATTGCGTTATGGTTGCTAGAGGTGATATGGGTGTTGAAATTCCAATAGAAAAAGTTCCTATAATTCAAAAAATGATTATTAAAAAATGTAAAGCAGCTGGAAAGACTGTAATTACAGCTACTCAAATGCTTGATTCTATGATAAGAAATTCATTACCAACAAGAGCAGAAGCTTCTGATATATGTAATGCTATTTTCGACGGAACTGATGCAATTATGTTATCTGGTGAAAGTGCATCTGGTAACTTCCCTAAAGAAGCTGCAAAGACTATGGCTAGAATAGCACAAGAAGCTGAAGCTAACTTAAGCTATGATCACTTAATGTATAATCCTCAAGGATTCTGCCCAACTGAATATGCTGATGCTATTAGCTTCTCTACTTGTAGAACAGCACTTTCATTAAACGCAAAAGCTATAGTTGCTGCTACTAAGAGCGGATCTACTGCAAAACTTTTATCTAAATACAGACCAAAATCTCCAATTATAGCTATTACTCCTTATGAAGAAGTAAGACGTGGATTAGCATTAACATTTGGTGTTCTTCCTAAAAAGTGTGAAATGTTCAACACTACAGAAGATATATTAATGGAAGCTAAAAAGACAGTTTATGACTTAGACCTTGGTAGAAAAGGTGATGACATAATAGTTGCTGCTGGTATGCCTACAACTCAAAGTGGATGTACTAATATGATGAAAATTGAAAAACTATAATTTATAAAAAAACGATGATTCAATTATACGAATCATCGTTTTTTATTATAAATTAAAACTTAATAATAAATTATTCAAATTTAAAATCCTTAAATAATTCTCCTAAAGAAATACCTTCTTCATCATCATTATATTGTAAATATTCCTTACTCTTTTCATCAGCATCTTTCATACTTAAGCTTAATTTTTTAGCTTCCTTGTCTATGCTTAATACTTTAACTTTTACCTTTTGACCAACTTTTAATACATCGCCTGGTTTTGTTATGTTCTCATCTGTTATTTCACTCATATGAACTAAACCTTCTATAGCAGGTAATACTTCAACGAAAGCTCCAAAAGAAGTTAATCTAGTTACTTTTCCTTCTAAAACATCTCCATCTTTTAATGAATCCCCATGTACTTTCCATGGTTCCTTTTCTACATCCTTTAAAACTAAAGCTAATCTTTCTTTTTCTCTATCAACTTCACCTATAAATACTTCTACCTTATCTCCTACAGATACAACATCTTCAGCCTTATGAACTCTTTCCCAAGATAAATCATTTAAATGAATAAGTCCTTCTATTCCTCCAATATCAACAAAAGCACCAAACTTAGCAATTCTTGTTACTACTCCTGTTCTCTTTTCTCCTGACTTAACTGTTTTCCATACAGCTTTTTTCTTTTCTGCATATTCTTTTTCTTCTATTATTCTTCTAGAGGCTACTACTTTTCTATTTCTAAAATCTAGTTCAATTATCTTAACTTCAAGAGTCTTTCCTATAATTGATTCAAATTCTACTCTTTCTCTACTTAATTGAGATCCTGGTATAAATACTCTAATGCTTCCATAGTAAGCTACAACTCCACCTTTTACAGCTTCCTTAACTTTTACAGAAATAGTTTCTTCATTATCAAAAGCATTTTGTATATCTTCTTTTTCAGTAATAGCTAAAGCTCTAACTCTTGATAATAGAACATATCCTTCTCCATCATTTGGTGATAAAACATATACCTCTATTTCATCATCTTTCTTAACTACATCTAATGGATTTTGAGCATCACTTGTTAGCTCTTCTCTAGTAATTACTCCATCAAATGCATAATTAATATTAACGCTAACTTCTTTTTCATTAACATCTATTACTTTTCCTTTTAAAATATCACCTTTATTTATTCTCTTTACATCATAATTATCTAAAAGTTCACTCATACTATTCATAGTTTCGTTTTCCATATTTAACACTCCTATACACTATGTTTTCTTCTTATCTTATTTAATTCATTATAGCAATAATCTATAATGTCACTTCTTTTTATTATTCCAATAAATATACCATTATCATCAACTACTGGTACAAAATTTTGATTAACAGCTAAATTAATCAAACTTTCAATATCTGCATTTATGGAAACACTTTTATGTACTATCCTTCTTGGTATATCACTTACTTTTACACTTTCAGTATTTTTAAAATTTAAGTCAGGTGTATTTTTTAATTTCCATAATAAATCACCTTCAGTTAAAGTACCAATATATTTCCCATTTTTATCAATAAGTGGTATGGCTGTATATCCGTGGTGTTCCATCCTCTCCATAACCTGTCTCATGCTAGATTCAACACGCTCACATACTACTTCATTTTTTGGTGTAAGAAAAAATGCTATATTCATAGTTCCCCCCTTATTCTTAAAATAAGTTTTCTTTTACATTAATATTTTACCATAAAATATTACCTTCTGTTAGTTTTCATCTCATATATAGCTTTGGAAATTAATGATATATTTTCTCTTCCCTCTTCCATTACTCCTTCAGTATATACACACAATATATAAGGTTTTTCAGTGTATATTATACCTATATCATTAACACATTCCTTGTAATCTCCAATTTTATGCGCAACTAAACTTTTAGGAATATATTTATCTAATCTATCATGGGAAGTTGTCCTCTTCATCAAATCTATAACATTATTGTAATAATTATTAGTCTTTGCTCTATCATATAATTCTTTTAGTATTTTTTCACTTTGTCTTGGAGTTAAAATATTGCTCTTATCTTCCATATAAATATCTGTTATTGTTGATACATAAGAAGATATACTTCCAACATTTCTTTTTAACATATTAGTAGCTATGTTATCAGACTCAACTATCATATGTTCAATTAACTCTTTAACACTTAGTCCATCTCCAACATTTATACTTCCCTGCAATATTCCTGCTCCTGATTCATAATCACTCTCTTCGTAAAACACTAACGAATCATATTGTATTTCCTTATTAGTTAATTTTTCTGCAAGCATCATAGATATAGGTATCTTTATTGTACTTGCAGCTTGAAACTTTTTATTAGGATTCAAACTGTAATCTAATCCTGTAGTTAAATCATAGTAGTATATACCATAGCAGTTTTCTTTATCACCCAAAGTTTCTTTCACAATTTTTCCCATCTACAAATTTCTTCTTGAGCATTTCTCAAGTTTTCTTTTTCTTTTAACAGTTTTTCTTCTTCCTTTTTCTTTTCAAATAAAGAAACTTCTTTTTGATTCTTTTCTATAGAATGTTCTACTTCTTCTTTTGTATTAACATATCGTTCAAATATTATTAATCCAATACTTATTATTAAAGATAAACAAATTCCCCATATAATAAATACCTTTTTACTTTTCTTTTTCTTAAATTGCTTCTCAGAGCTATTTTTCATCTTTTATTCCATAAAAACTTATCACCCTATTGGTTAATTTCTATTCCTGCAAGTTTCATTAAATATACTGCATTTTGAGTAACACTTTTTCCTTTTCTTAATTTGTAATCAAACTTTATTTTATTGTCTTCATAATACTCTCTAAAATTATAATTATCAATCTCTTTCATTTCTTCTTCTAAATCACATAATTCTAAATCATGAGTTGATAGTAATCCCATTGCCCCGTTATCTGCAAGCTGTTTTACTAAAACTGTAGCACCTGTATGTCTATCCTTTGAATTTGTTCCTTTGAATATTTCATCTAGTAAGAAGAATATCTTTTCTCCCCTTCTACAAGCCTCTATTAGTATCTTTATTCTTAAAATTTCTGCATAGAAAGATGAAATACTTTCTTCCAAATTATCCTTTGTTCGCATACATGTATATATATTCATTACATTACATTTAAAGCTCTTTGCAGCACAAGGAGCACCAATATAACTTAATACAAGATTAACACCTATAGTTCTTAAGAATGTACTTTTACCAGACATATTTGATCCAGTAATAAGAGTTATTTGCTTTGGTCTTGATATTTCATAAGTATTCGATACTGCTCTCTCTCCTATTAAAGGATGTTTAATTTCTACTCCTCTAACTTCTGCTTCTTCAGATATTTCCGCATAACACCATTCTTCATGATCAAAACTTAGATTTGAAATACTTGAAAGGGCATCAAATTCACCCATTACCTCAAGCCATGTTTCAACTCTTGATCCATTAACTTCCTTCCACTTATTTAAATTCATCATTATAAATACATCTGCAAAAAAGAATATATTTAATATAAAGAAATATGCATTTCCTGCCGAATCTCCAACCCAATCAAGAAGTGATGCTAATTTTTTCATTTCCAACTTACATGATACATTAGATTCATCTTTAAGCTTACCTTTTAAGTCAGACAAATACTTACTGTTAAACTCTTCATCTTCTATTAAAGTTAATAAATTCGAATAAGCCTTTACACTATTCTTTATTGAATGAAAAAGATTGATAACTTCATCCATATCTTTAGTTAACACTTTTATAACAGCATAGTTAACCATAAGATCTAGTATAATAAATGATACTGGAATTACCTTCATAACAGAAAGTACTATAAATACCATAGTAATAGCCATAAATAGCATAGCTATTGAAATTCTTCCCTTATCACTTTTAGCTTTCTCTTTTGACCACTTTACTAAAGAATCTAATTCTTCATTTTTCTTTTTCTTAAAAGTACCACCAACATATAACTTTTGTCTCCATTCTACCTTTTCCCCTAATTCCTTAATAGCTTCTTGTTTTTTTACTATTAACTCTCTAGTTGGAAGCTCTTTTAAAGAAAGTATTTCTCCAAGTTTTCTTCTACCGCTTACTGTTCTCGTAGTATTTATCATTTGAAATAAAGAATTATTACCTACTATATCTAAATCATTTGCAAATGCATGATCTACTTCAACTAAATCTTGCCCTTTATCTTCAAATTCCCTATACTCTCCATTTAACCTTTTTAAACCCTTTTCATTGAATTCTAAAGCAATTTCTAATATGTCTCTTTTCCCTATTATTCTACCGTGAATTATTGCGACCACACTAAATATTAAAAAACCTATAACTAAAGATATTCCACCGCTCATTAAGCCTTGTATCTTATACATCTTATAAGAAGCAAATAGCCCAGCAAGTAAAATTACAAGTCTACTCCATCCAACTATATCTATAGTTTTATTTAAACTTTCAATCTCTACTTTATTCTTCTTAATATTCTCATTATAAAAACTTTCCGACTTTTTCATAACTAATACCTCTCATTTCATTTTCTATTTATACCATAGCATAATTCTTAACAAATTCCAATATCTCCAAATAATTTGCAGCCAACAAAAAATAGATTCAATAAATGAATCTATTTTTACTCAAATTATTAATTTTATATGTGTATTTATTTTAATTCTTCATAAATTTTATCATAATTATCTTTCATTGCTTCTACATAAGTCTTTCCATCCACTTTAGTTTCTAATGTATAAATAGGAACTACTTTACCATTTATCGCTTTAGCTAATGTATCTGCATCTTTTTGCGATTCGCTGCCTTCTGAAAATATAACCTTAATTCCATTCTCCTTACAATAGTTAGCTAGCGATTCCATATCTTTAAAAGTAGTTTCTACATCTTCATTTAAAACACCTTTTATTGCTTTTTGCTCTAAATCAAATTCTCTACATAAATAAGCAAAAGCTTCATGGCTTGTTACAAATGTTTTATTAGTAACTGAATCAAACTTAGGTTTATATTCATCATATAAAGTTTGCATTTCATTTATATAATTTTCATAATTCTTTTCATAATATTCCTTATTATCTGGATCTTTTTCAATTAAAATATCTTTTATATTCTTGCATTGTACCATAGCTTCCTTTAAACTTAGCCATACATGAGGATCATCAGCGCCATCTGTTTGTATTACATTTACTCCCTTACTAGCATCTACAAGTTCTATATCACCTTCAACTTGATCAATCCATTCTTCTAAACCTAATCCATTATATATAAGTATATCTCTATTAACTAGTTCTTTCTTATCTGCAGGAGTAAAGTCAAAGTCATGTGGCTCCATATTTTCTTTAACAACTGTATAAACATTTACCTTATCTTTCCCTATCGCTTCAGTAAATTCCCTTATTGTATTTATAGATACAGCCACCCTTAACTTTCCATCATCTTCCTTAGTGTCTTTGCATCCTATAAATATTAAAGGAACAAGCAGTAATATTAATATGTTTAGTAATTTTTTCATCCTCTCACCTCTAGTTGCATATGACTTGCATTTAAAATTATATTGTGTCATGAAACTTTTGTCAATAATGTTATAATTGTATGTTGTTAATTTTTATATTATTTTTATCCATAATTTCTTTTTCTAATGTATGACAAGTAAAAATCAGAACTTGACCTTTATACTTTTTATTTAAAATAAGTAAAGCTTTTTCTCTTCTTTTATTATCATATTGAACAAAAGCATCATCTAGAATTAAAGAAACATCTTCTTCTTGGAATAATAATTCTACTAAAGCTATTCTTAAAGATAAATATAATTGATCCTTAGCACCATTACTTAAATAATTACCCTTAAATAAATTTAAACTATCTCGTACAGTCATCTCATAATTTTCCCCAAGTTTTACTTCCATATACTTATTTTCTGTTAATTCTTTAAAATTTTCTGCAATTTTACTATTTAAAGCTGGCCCAATATCTCTTCTAACTTCATCAAAAGATTCCTTCATAGTATTAATAGCTATGTCTAATGCTTTTACCTTACTTTCACCATCTATTATTGCTAAATTAACACTATCTAATTCTTCCTCTATTACTGGTAAAGTTCTTTTTCCTATATACCTATTAGAAATTCTATTTTCTAAATCTTTTATATACTTTTCACATTCTAGTAATTCCTTTGATCTTTTCTTTTCTTCTTTTTCTATATCCTCTTCTGACTCATACTCATAATTATTATTATCATTTATAACATCTTGTAAATCTTCTTTTATTTTTTCTATATCTCTATCATTAAGCAAAACCTTATATGTTTCCTCCATAGATATAAGATTTGCGTGTACCTCCTCCTTTTTCCTTATCTTATTTTTATATTCCTTAATATACAAGTCTATATCCAAGAGATTTCCTAAGTCCAATCCCATAACCTCTAAACTAGCTCTTATCTTTTCTTCCTTTTCAGCTAATTCTTTTTCTAAGTCACTTATCTTAACTTCTAATTCAACTTTACTGTCTTCTACTACTTCTAAGTTATTATTTAAAAACTCATATTTTTCTATAGAATCTAAAACTTCATCAATATTATTACATTTAGAAAGTCTTATAAGAGAATTTAGCATCTCATTATTCTTCAAGTATTTCTTATCTAAACTTTCATAATCTTCTTCTATTATTATCTTTTCCTTTTCTTTTATTCTTATTAAGATTTTATCTTCAAAAACCTTAAATTTAGAATACATATTAACAAAGTTTATTAATTCAGTATAATCTTTAGCATCTAACTTTCTTAAATAATTATCCAAAGTATCTTCTATCTCTTTTATTTCACCATCAATCTTAGATATTCCCTTTTTATCTTCTGACTCCATTTCTAATCTCTTCAAATAAATAATACCTTTATAAACAGCAGCTAAAGCAAATATAAAACACGCCATTCCCAAATATACAAAGAAACCCTTTAAAAAACATAATATTATTCCCAATATAATAATTAATCCTGATAAAGATAACTTTACCTTTTCTTCTCTTATTCTTACATCTATATCTCTATTGCTTTCATAACTTTCCGCCATTTCCTTTAAACTTCTTAATTTAAAATCATATTGACTTAAAGTATAATTAATTTCTTCTATATTTTTATCTAAGTATTCAAATTTATATCCAAGAGATTCTTTTTTACATTTTAAATTTTCCCTATCCTTCTCTAATGATTCCTTTAGCCCTTTCATTAAAAACAGTTTCTCTTTTATATTTTCTTGCTCATACTTTAGTTTTATAAGTTTGTTTTTTATGTTATCTCCAAACAAATCTAAAAATTTATATTTAACTAATTCTTCTTTTATTTCAGATATCTTCTTATCATAACTCATAAGTTCATTATCTAACTCTGCCCTTTTATCCATTAAACTTAAATATGAACTATTATTTTTTTGTAAGCTTTCGATAAAATCATAATCAATTATATCTCCATCTCTTTCAAGATTACTTTTTAATGTAGCCTCAACTTTCTTTAATTCCTCTGACTTTTTAAGATAACTTATTATTTCTTTATATTCTTTTTTCAGCTTTATCTTTTTTAAGTATTTTTTATAAAGTTCCAATTTATCTATCTGTTCTAATATATATTTTTTTCTATTTTTCTCTTCTATTAGTTTGCCTTCTAACTCTAAATTTTCCTCTGAAAGTTTATAACCTTCATATCTTTCTTCTACAAGTTTAGAATATTTCTTTTTTAAAATATCTAATGATCCTGCACCTCTTGTAGTAACATAAGTCTTTTTAATATTTTCTATTTTCTCAATAGCTTTTGCTATAGGAACTTCATGCTCTCCACAACCAAATAGTGCTGTAATCTTATCCATAATCTCTTCTTCTTTATCCTTAGTTACAGAAACAGCTAATTGGCCTATATATAGGGTTTTTTCAAAAGTTGATTTATTTATTCCTAATAAACTTTTTCCAGGTTCAGCGCAATTCATATTTTTAATTTCTTCACCTGTTAAATAATCTAAAATCACAGAAGTATCTTCTTTTTTTGTATTTCCAAAAGTACGTTTTATTATATATTCCTTATCTTTGTCCTGAACAATAAGTTCTCCTATAATTCTTCCACCATTAAAAGGCATAAACTTTTTTCTTTCGCTTTCGCCTTTTATTCTTTTATTTGATAAACCATAGAGCATAGTTTTTATAAAAGATTCTATTCTACTTTTACCAACCTCATTTTCTCCATAAATTATATTTATACCTCTATCAAATCTAATTATCTTATTTTCAATACCTGCAAAACTTCCTATTCTAGCTTCCTTAATAATCATCTAGACTCACCTCATCTTCTGATAAACTAGAAAGGCCTATTTTTAAAGCTTTCATTAATATTTCTTTTTCAGACTCTTCTGTGCTCTCATTTATAAGCTTACTTATCTTAGATGCAAAAATAGCTTTAACAGAATACCCCTTAGAGATTTCCTCTAAATTAACTTTAACTTTTGTTTTATCTATAACCTTAATAAAATAAAAATCCGAGCTTAATTGCTCACTTAAAATATCTTCATCTATATTAAATTCCTCACTAACTTCTCCAATTAGAATTACCTTATAAAGATTTTCTTTACTATCTTCTTCTATTGTTGCTTTAATTAATGATTTAATTTCTTCATGAGTATAGCAATCAGTAACATCAATTTTTACTTGTTCATATCTTCTCTTACTTGTTTTTATAAACTTTAAATCTACAACTCCTTTAGATATATCACCGCATATTACTCCTTTATCTCCAAGCTCATCAAATCCTCTTCCTTGTGGACAACCACTATAAGCATAAAAAGTATTTCCTATCTTTTTTATACCGCTATATGCATGTCTATGGCCTAACGCTATATAATCCATATTACTTTCTAAAATATCATTTAAAGTAATTGGATTATATTCATTTTCTTCACTTGAATTTACTACTTCACCATGCAAGACCATAATGTTTATTTTCCCATCTTCTGCTCTTACATTTCTAAGCATTGAAGTCCTTACATACTTTTCATTAAATGCTGCTCCCCAAATATTTATATCTAAATCTTTTAAATATACTTTTTCGATACCGCTATTAAACACATAAACATTTTCTGGCCAATTTATAAAATTATAAAAAGAATTTTTACTAAAAGGATCATGATTTCCCGGACTTATAAATACCTTTATATTAGGAATTTCCTTTAACTTTTCTTCAATAAAATATAAAGTATTTTTATTAACAGTATTATTATCAAAAATATCCCCAGCAAGCAACAAGATATCCACACAATTATTTTTAGATATGTTAATAATTTCCGAAAACACTTCTTTTATTTCTTCTTTATTAAGTTTACTTTGTCTTTCTCCTATTTCTTTAAAAGGAGTATCAAAATGAAAATCTGCTGAATGTAATATTTTTATAGTCTTCATTTTCTAGCCTCCCACAACTCATTTCTGCTATAATTTTATCATAAATAAAATATTTTTGATGTTGTATTAAACCAAAAGTTAGATTTAGTAATTAAATATATCAATTGGTTTGTAAAAAAATATTCATAGCACTTTCATAAAGCACTATGAATATTTTCATTTTATACAATATTAAAATTTATTTACGTACTTTTATTATATTTCTTGATCCAAAATAAGTAGCTAAAAAATATCCTCCATAAACTACTATTATAAATATTGAACTTATAGTTATGAGATTTATCATATTAATCTCCGCACAAAACATTACTACTATTTCCTTTGCTACCTTAAGCCCAACAGCAGAATGAATTATACTTATAATAAGCGGAAGTAAAAAATATATTCCAACTTGATTAAATACAGAGTTATTTATTGTCTTTTCATCTACTCCAATTTTTCTTAAAAGGTTATACCTTTCAATATTATCATCTGATTCTGATAATTGTTGAATAGCAAGTATAGCTCCTGCTGCAATTATAAATGTTATTCCTAGATAAAGAGCTAAATAAGCTATTGATATTCCTAAACCTTTTGAACCTTCTATTATTTCGTCTTTAGTTACACTATAAAACTCACTATCTTTATATTTGTTTTTAAACTTATCAATAATTTCTTGAACCTCACCTCGTGTTAAATTATTTGATTCATTTATATCTAAATTTAAAAATGTATTTCCTGGCATAAAGTTATTGATTAAATCATCATTAACAACTAAAGTACACATATTATTTTTCATTAATTCTCCATTAAAGGTTTCTGTTGCAACTTCATCTTTTATCTCTAAGTTTTTATTATCTACTTTTATAATACTATCACTTTTTACAATTTCTTCTGCCACCTTTTTAAAATCCGATATGTCAGTAAATATTAAACATTGATTATTATTAAGACTGACACCCTCCTTACCAATAATAGATAGCTCTTCATTAAAATCAGATAACTTCATTATTGGAACATTTTGATTATTCGCTACTGGATAATATGATTTTAAACTATTTACTTGGTCTTCAGTTAATATATCCAAAAATCTTACATCACTTAAATATGTTGAGTAGTAATGATACTGTGACGCATATTTATTAAAATCAAAGTTTTCTTCCTTAAAATACTTAATAAAATCTTCTCCCACATAACTATACACAGTTATATCGTGTTTAGTAAGATCCTCTAGTTCTTCACTTAAACCACGATTAATTAAAATTCCACCTGACAGACTACATATTGATACAAAAAGCATAAGACAAATAAAAGCCATAGAAACAAAAGTTGTGTTTATTTTAGAACTAACTTGTCTTAATACAAACATATTAACATCTTTAAAATAAAACTTTTTATTTCCTTGAAATATCTTTAATAAAAATTTTGATAAAGACATAAATAACAAAAATGTTCCAACTGCACCTAAAACAGTAGCTTTAAAAATACTTAAATTCAACTCAGAAATTCCATTTCTTAATACTATATAATAACCATATCCTATACAAGCAACACTTATTAAAAAGATTATTAATGATACGGCATTATTTTTAACCTTTACCTCTTCATTTTTCTTTTTTGCATTTAACAAATTAATAATCCTTACCTTATTTACTGACCTCAAGTTAAATATGGCTATGATAATATAAATTACTCCAAAGGATATAATTGTTTTAATACAAGCACTTTGAGAAAATACAAATCTAAACTCTTTTAAAGATACTTCAAATAAATTTGCTGTTAATAAAGACACTAAATGTGAAGCAATAATTCCTGCAAATATACCTATTACTAAAGATACCAATCCTATAATTAAATTTTCTAAATATATAATCTTACTTATATCTCTTTTTTCCATACCCAATATCATGTATGTTCCAAATTCTTTTTTTCTTCTCTTAAATAAATAATTATTTGCATAAATAATCAAAAAACCCATAACAACTGCTATAAATACAGAAGCTATTTCCATAACCCTACTTATTAATACAAACGCACTTTTATAGGACCCTTCCAAATCTAACATTACCTTTTGCGATTCTATAGAATTTGCCACGTAAAAAAGACTAACTGAAAATATTAATGTCATAAAATATATAGTATAATCTTTAAGGCTTCTCTTCATATTTCTTAGAGATAACTTAAAAAACATCTTTATTTTCACCTCCAAGAAGAGTTACCACTTCAATTATTTTATTAAAGTAAGTTTTTCTACTATCATTTCCTCTTATTATCTCATTAAATATTTTTCCATCTTTAATAAATAACGCTCTCTTTGAATAACTAGCTGTAAAAGCATCATGTGTAACCATCATTATTGTAGTATTAAGTTCATTGTTTAATTTTTCTAATGATTCTAAGAGACTTCTAGCTGATTTAGAATCTAAAGCTCCTGTAGGTTCATCTGCTAACATAAGTTTTGGATTTGTTATTATTGCTCTTGCCGCTGCAACCCTTTGCTTTTGTCCACCTGACATCTCATAAGGAAACTTATACAAAACATCCGTTATATTTAATTTAACAGCTAATTCTTTTATTTTTTTATCTATTACTTTTACATTTTCCCTTGAAATAGTTAACGCCAATGCAATATTTTCATAAGCATTTAATGTATCTAAAAGATTAAAATCTTGAAATATAAAACCTAATTCTTCACGTCTAAATGCTGCTAATTTTTTAGATTTAATCTTTGTTATATCCTCTTCCCCTATAAATATATTTCCTGAAGTAACTGTATCTATAGTTGAAATACTATTTAGAAGAGTTGTTTTGCCGCTTCCTGATGCTCCCATAATGGCAACGTATTCTCCTCTATTTACCTCAAAACTAATACCATTAATAGCTTTTGTTATATTTCCCTTCTTTCCATAGTACTTCTTTATATTATCCACTTTTAAAATTGTATCATTCATATTTTTTCCTCCCGCAATCTTTATAGTTATATACTAATACCTTAAGGGGGAGTTTCTCCATTTGTATATATAACATTAACCTTACAAATTTGTAATATATTAATTTTTCAAAAAGTAGTCATACTATTTTTAGGTATTACTATAACAACATTTGTGCCTTCTTCTAATTTAGAAGTAAGACTAATATTTAATCCCAGCTTTAATGCAAGTTTCTTTGATAAATATAATCCTATGCCTGTAGATTTTCTACACTTTCTTCCTAACTCACCTGTAAATCCTTTATCAAACGCCTTTATTACAGACTTCTCATCCATTCCTTGTCCATTATCTATTATGGACAAAGCAATAGATTCTGCCCTCTCTTCTCCAACAAACTTCAAAATATTTTTGTTTTTATCAAAGTATTTTATTGAATTACTTATTATTTGATTAACTATAAATACCAACCACTTTTCATCTGTATAAATATAGTGATTTAAATTTTCTTTTTCTATAGATACTGATCTTTCTATTAAACTAATAGAATTTCTTCTCAAACATGAATTTACTACCTGCTCAAGATTAATTTTACTTACTATAAAATCCTTTTCTACCGAAGAACTTCTTGCATAAAATAATACCTTTTCTATATATTCCTCTATTTTACTTAATTCTTCATCTATACTGTTTAATACTTTATTTCTTTGATTTTCTATTATTAACTTCGAACTAGCTATTGGCGTCTTTACTTCATGAACCCAGAGCTCTATAAACTCCCTATATTCCCTATTTTCTTTTTCTATTTCAGAAATTTTATCATTCATTGATTTGTTACATTCTTTTAACACATCATATATCACTTTATTATCTATTGAGCTTGGCTCATTTATAACCTCACTTAATAAATACTTTTCATCTAAATCGTCTAGAGTTTGTTCTAATTCTCTTACAAAACTTTTTTTATTTTTATATTCATAAAAAAATATACATATTATTAAAAAATTAAATAATATTATAGTAAACACTATAGCATACGTACTTACACCTAACTTAAAAAGTAAATCACCTATAATCATTGTTATAATAATCTCTGCTATTACAAAAAAAATTCTCTCTTTAAAATACTCTGCTAACTTCATATTATTATATATCCTTGTCCTCTTTTAGTTTGTAATAAGCCTTCTACACCTATGGATTCTAACTTTTTTCTTAGTCTATTCACATTAACTGTAAGAGTATTATCATCAATAAATTCATCTGACTGCCAAAGATAATCCATTATTTCATTTCTTGATACTATAGTTTCTTTTTTCTTTAGCAATAAGTTCAATATCCTACTCTCATTTTTAGTAAGTTCAACCTTCTCTTCTTTGTAAGCTACACTACTTTGAGATATATTTAAACTCAAACCCTTATAAGATAAAATTTCACTATCATTGTTATGATATGTTCTTTTTAGCACTGAAGCTATTCTCGCTAAAAGAATTTGTGTATTATAAGGTTTAGTAATAAAATCATCCGCCCCTAAATTCATACTCATAAGTTCATCCATTTCACTTTGTCTGCTTGTAACTACAATTATAGGTACACTTGATACTTTTCTTATTTCTCTACATATATAGTAACCATCAAACATAGGTAAACTTATATCTAATAATATTAATCTAGGATCATATTTCAATGCTTCAGCAACTATATTTGCGAAATCTTCTGAATAGCTACAGCTATATCCATACTTATTTAAAAATATAGATAATTCTTCTCTAATTTTTTTATCATCTTCTATAATAAATATTTTATCCATTTCAACCTCTTTATAATATATATAACTTTTCATTCACCTAATTTTACCACAAAATAGAATTTATTCCTAAAAGCATTGTAAAAAAAAGAGGATAACTTTCGTTATCCTCTCTTTTTTCGGTATAAGAATACTTTTAAAGTTACATTTTTGGTGGTGTAATTCCCATAATGATTGACTCTCTCAGTAAGTTAGTAGGTGTTTATACTTTACTTTATCTTACTTTCGTATTCTTCTACCATTCTTTTTACCATTTCGCCACCTACGGAACCACATTGTCTTGAACTTAAGTTTCCATTATAATCTGAAAATGGTACTCCTAGTTCTTGTGCTACTTCATTTTTGAATCTGCTTAAACCATTTTTTGCTTCTGGAACTAATGCTTTATTTGACATTGATAATCCCTCCTCAGGCTTACGGTTTTTTGTAAGTTCTTTAAACATTTCGTTTAACTAACTTACACTATTATATTGTCCTGATTAGCGTTTTATATACTTAGTAATTTATTCCTCAAAAGATTAGCTATGGTATTTTTTTAGTCATAACCACCCGTAAAACGGGTGGCTTGCACTACGCCTATAAGGCTAAAAATATATAAAAGCGTTTTTCTAACTAAAACTATTTATATATTTTTAATTACTTAGATTAACTATATATCTGATGTAATTAGACTCG
>SVCL01000003.1 GCA_015058405.1 Clostridium sp. | reverse complement strand
TTAGGGAAATTAGATAATTTAATAATATTAAACATAGGCAAAGTGAATCCTTGCAGCAGATATTTAAAAGCTGTTAGAGGACTTTAACTATACATACGGAAAAATATTTTTTTTATTTTCCGAAAGTAACTTGACACTATCTACATAAGGAATAAGGTTGCATATTCCTGATATTATACCTATTATTACTGCATAATTGATTTTTACTATAGAAAGAGCTATAGTAAAAAGTATTGCAACAAAAACTGCTTCTAATAATTGACCTTTTATAAATCTTGAAAAAGACTTATGAATAATATTAAAGGTGTTATTTAGAGTACTGCCTAGAGAACTATTTCTAAATATTGGAAAATAAAGTTGCTTCCATAATCTAATAAAATACTCAGAATCTTTTAATAAATAGATACTTATAATAGTAGCAATAAAAAAGGTTACGATACTACTACCAAGACTCATTAAATAAGAGCTCATAGTACCTAGGTTTGAGACTATAGAATTTTGTATATAAGTAAGAGTGTCTATTAAATAAGGTTTTAATGTTTCTATATAGGGGATATTTTTTGTTTTTAAAAGTTCTTCTACAAATTTAGTTATAGGATATAGTAAGTATGCTATTATACTAGCTATTATCAAAGGTTTTATTAAGGATACTAGTGATTTTATTTTCAAAGAAGTTTCCTCCTTAAATTATTTTTAAGTATATAAAAAAGAGCTCTATCTTATTATAGACAAAGCTCTTCTTATATATTAATTTATTATTAACCTCTAGCTAATTTATTTCTTACCTTTGTTGAACAGAATTCAACTATAAGAACAAGAATTATAAGTCCTACTAATATAGAACCAACTTGATTCCACTTATAAGAGTTCATTGCAAATATAAGAGGGGCACCGATACCACCAGCTCCAACAAGACCTAGGATAGAAGCATCTTTTATATTAATTTCAAATCTATATATTGCAGTTGAAACAAAGTATGTCGATAATTGAGGTAGTATAAAACAAATGAAGGGAATGTTCTTATGAATGCAACTAATAATGTACCTATAGTACTTAACCATCTTGGTACTATGTTGCTAGCACATAAAAATGCTAAAGGTACAGCTATTATAGCTCCAATGATAGTACCAAGAATAGCTATACATATTGTTTGTAGTAATAAATATAATACTCCAGAAGTAGAAAGATCAAATAAGAAGTTCACATCTGGTGTTATTATACCTTTTAATATATTACCTGCAATAGCAGAACCGGATTCTTGTACACCTGAATATTCTATAGTATTTGCAGACCAAATTACAATGAAGAGTACAAAAGCAGTTACTAGTAACTTTACAATCCAAAGCTTAGGTTCATTTTCTAATTGCTTTTTTATATCTACTTTCATTATGACAATTTCTCCCTTATGTATTTTGATGTATATTCTATTAGCACTACTGTAATAAATAACATTACAAGTATCATACCAATTTTATCGTATTCTCTCCAACCAATCTTTTCATTTAAGATTAGACTAATACCACCAGCCCCTACGTATCCTAATATAGTAGCATAACGTACATTAATTTCAAAGCTATATAGGCAGGTTGAAAGGTAAGTTGGTAATATTTGAGGCATTATTGCAGAACAAAATGCTTGAAGTTTTGTAGCTCCAGCAGCTTCCATAGCTTCGAAGGCACCCATATCAATAGTTTCAATTTTTTCATAAATCATTTTAGCTACTATACCAAAAGTAAATATTGATATAGCTAATATTATATAAGGCATTTTTGATTTAGGGGGTTGTACTTGTTTACCGTTACTTAAAGAAAGTTTTTCAGGTTTAAATATATTTTTTAATATGTTCATATACTTTTATTCCCCCATAAGTTCATTTCTTTATTAATTCTTTTAAATTCACCCATTACTTGTTTTGCAGTTATTGGGTCTAGAGCAGCAACTGGCTCGTCGGCTAATATTATTTCTGGGTTTTGAGCAAGAGTTCTAGCAAGGACTACTCTTTGTTGTTGACCTCCAGATAACTGATCAGCTCTTAAATAAGCTTTATCTAATATACCAACTTTGTCTAAAGCTTCTAGAGCTATAACTTTATCTTCTTTAGGAAATATTCAAAGAATAGATTTCCAAAGTGGTAGATCAGGTACTCTTGATGTTAGAACATTTTTTAAAACAGTAGTTCTAGTTACTAAGTTATATGATTGGAATACCATACCTATTTTTCTTCTAAAGGAACGTAGGTCTTTTCCTTTTAAATCTTTAACAGATTGACCGTTAACTTCTAATGTTCCGTCTGTTATATCGTGCATTTTATTTATAGTTCTTAAAAGAGTAGATTTACCTGCCCCTGATAGCCCTATAATTGCAACGAATTCACCTTGTTTAATTTCTAGAGAAATATCAGTTAAACCTTTATAACCATTAGGATATACTTTATTTACATTTTCAAACTTAATCAAAATAAAACCTCCGTATTATACATTATATATAGATTTTAAAAGCTATATATAAAGAAACGCTTGCACCTAATTCTTTTAAGTACAAGGTTTCTAATATGTAAAATTTATTATTTGCTTATAGATTTAATTACTTCTTGAGCCTTACGTTCATTATCGTAGTTATCAGAAGTAGCAACTTCATATCCTTGATGAGTATAGATAGAAATTACTTTCTTACCTTCATCAGTTTGAGCTATCTTTATGAAAGCATTTTGTAGAGATTTCTTAAAGTTATCATCAATGAAGTTAGCATTTTTTGAAACTGATATAGTATCATTATAAATACCGTCAGTTTTTGTCCAGAATTAACTTTTTCAGCTAACTCTTTTCCTTTTGCAGATGGACCAGCTACAGCTAAAGCTCTATAATATGTAACTTGATCTTTTGTAGTAGTAGTTGGTTCTTTGTTCCAATCAGCAGCATTTTCTGAATCGTGGTTTAATCCGTCTCTAGTAGCTGTTAATATAACATCAGCACCATCATCGTATAGAACGTAAGTACCACCTGGTATAAAACCAACATGAGCAGTACCAGCAGCTAAAGTCTCACCTACAGCTTCAAAGCTTGTACCAACTTCGATTTTTATATCCTCGAATTCATAACCTTCTTCTTTTAATGCGTTCTTTAAAAGTTCTTTAAGTGGTTCAGTTGCAGTTACTATTTCTTCTGCATCTCTTGAAGGAACAAAGTAAACAACTAATTCCTTAGGTAGAGAATCACTACTTGACGAGCATCCAGCAAAAAGTCCAAATGCTAATATTATAGTAGTGGCTAATAATAATAATTTTTTCATTAGGATTATCCCTATTTTATTTAATATTCTTAAACATTATATCATAAAATTTTAAATTTACTAATTAAAAATGATTAAAAAAACAAAAAAATAAAGAAATATACAGAATATGATTTGATTTACACTTGAAAAATATTACATGCAAAATAGGATGTATCAAAAAGAGTAATTTAACATTAAAGTCAAATTTTTGATACATCCTATTTTTATTTATTATTTATGTTAAAATAAGTGTGTTTTTTGATTTTATGATATATTAAGGTTATTGTTATTGTTGATAATAAGATAATTAATTCAGATAATACTAATCTATAAACATTAGTATATGAAGTAATATCATATTTATAAAGTATCTTAATAACAGCAGTATGACAAATATACATTACTATAGAATTTTGTCCTATAAAAGATAAAGGTGTTTTTTTATTAGGCATAATAGTAATTATAAATGAACCTATGGTAAAGGCTGCAATATAATGAAATGCTCTAATAAATAGTGGATATATAGGACTATCAAAGTAAGATGTATATCTTGTGTATTCGAATAATAATTCTACAGGGGTATAGTCTGATAATAAGTATAGAACCCCAAGTAAGATAATAGATCCTATTAATAAAAATAGTTTGTTCTTATATATTTTTTCTAAGATTTTTTCATTAAATACCATTCCAGCTATAAAGAAAGGTAAAAAGAAAAATGTTCTAGAAGTACTTACATAAGATCCAACACTATAATCAAATCCAATATATAAGGACACTAAAATAGATATTATAAACCATTTCTTTTTATTTTTAATAAAGTCTGATATTATATACCATAACATTAAAGATAAGAAATACCATAATGTCCATTGAGGTGTTAAAAATTCAAGCCTTGTCCCACTATCTCCAAGAAGTTTACCTAATAGGAAGTAGAAAGTTTGTGTACAAATGTATATAATAAATATATTTGAAACTTTTTCTTGAGTTGTACGAGAACTTTTTGCATTGAAATATCCTGAAATAAAAGTAAACATAGGCATATGAAATGTATATAAAATTAAAATAAAAAAGTGTGTATTTATACAAGCCGGGTTTATATATTCAAGAGAATTTCCTAAAATAACACATATAATTAAAAATGCTTTTAAGTTATCAAATTTAAAGTCACGAGTTTTAATGATAATGTCCCCCTTCCAGTTTTATAAAGCAATACTGATTATAAGATTTTATATAACAAAATACAAGAAATTAATTTATGAAATACTTGAAAAAAATCATAATAAAGAATAAAAGTGTATAATATTATCAAATTGCGTTGCTGATTTAATATTTTTTATAAAGAATGCAAGCTATTATTATATATTATAAAGAAAAATATATTTAGGAGGTAAACATGAATATACAAATTTTTGGTACTAAGAAATGTTTTGATACAAAAAAAGCGGAGAGATTTTTTAAAGAAAGAAAAATAAAGTATCAATTAATTGATATGAAAGAAAAAGGAATGAGTAAAGGGGAATTAAATTCTGTAAAAAATTGTGTAGGAATAAATGAGCTTATTAATTTAAAATCTAAAAACTATAAGAAGTCCAATCTAGGTAACATAAGAAGCTCAGAAGTAAAAGAGGAGATATTACTAAAAGATCAAACTTTAATAAACACACCTATTGTAAGAAATTCTAAAAAAGCTACAGTAGGGTATAAACCAGAAGTTTGGACTGAATGGATAAAAGAAGACTAGATTTAATGTTATGTTGTTATGGTAACTAAAAAATACAACTATATTTTTTTAGTTAACATAACATCTAAATACTATTTTCTCTTTCTCTTTTTTATTGAGTAACCAAAGGAACCTAGTGGTTTTGTGTTTAATCCAAAATACTCTCCATGGCTATAGCAGATAAGTCCTGCTTTATTGAAGCATATTTTTCCTTTTTCGTCTAAAAGATTTTCGTCTACTTTTACATTAAGAACTTCTAATAAAAACATATCATGAGTTCCAAGTGGAGTGATAGATTTTACTTTACATTCTAATGCAACTGGTGATTTTGTTAATGATGGAGTAGAAATGCTTACTCCAGGATCTAACTGTAATCCAAAGTGTTTTATCTTATCTTCTTTTTTCCCGCTTCTAACGCCACAATAGTCTACTATCTTTACCATATCCTTAGTAGTTAAGTTAACTACACATTCCATACTTTCTTTTATGTATTCATGAGATAATCTTTCAGGTCTTATACCCACAGCTAATGTTGGAGGTTTTGTACATACTGTACTTACCCAGCCAACAGTAAATACATTTACATTATTTTCTTTATTTTTTGATGTTATTAAAACAACTGGTGTAGGGTTTAACATTACACTACCTTTAAAATTAAGTTTATTCATAAAAAGCCTCTTTCTGAAAATGTTTTTTAATTTTATACTCTTATTTATGGCATTGATTATAACATTTATCTTTAAATTTATCTATCTTTATGATTAAGTTGTATTTTTAGCTATACAATTTAATGAAATAAATTGAAAAAATAATAAGGTGTTGTAAGTTTGAACTTACAACACCTTATTTAAAGAAAGATTAGTATCTTCTACGTCTATTGTAGCTGTTTTTTCTACGATTTCTATTGGCAATCATTTTTGATATAAATAATATTAAAACAACTATTATAACTATTACTACAAGAATAGCAATATATAAAAGAATATTTGCTTTTATAAGATCGAAAGTAGAGATATCTACATGTCCTTTGATTTCAGTAGAAAATTGCTTTACAGATAAAGTTAAAGTAGTTTGATCTTGAGAAGCAACTTTCCAAGCATTATTTTCTTCTGAATTTACAATTATTTGTGCTTCAGAATTATTAATGTTATTGTCATAAAGCTTAGCATCTTCACTTAGTACTATAGGAGCAGAGATAGTTTTTGTTGGTCCAAAAAATCTGAAAGCTTTGTATTCAAGTTCAGCAGTACCAACTTCTTCACCAGCTTTTTTATATACACTTCTAGTTGCATCTGCGCTATAATCCATCATAGTTGCAATATCTTCAAATCTAGTATTATTGTTATTTCTATTACATTTTAAAACAACAGTAATGTATTTTTTGCCACCTTTTTCATATACGCCAGCAAAGCAAGTTCCAGCTTTATCAGTTACACCTGTCTTTCCACCAACGTTACCGTTTTTACCAAGTTCTGTATTTCTGTTTTCAAGCTTAACTTGTGTGTTTTTTGGTAACATAACTGTTGCATCAGAAAGTAAAAGAGTCTCTCTAATCCAATCATTCTCATAAGCTTTTTTTGTAATAAGAGCTAATTCATAAGCAGTAGAGTAGTTTACATCTTGACCGTCTTTTGGTAAACCATTAGGGTTTTCAAAATGAGTTTCTTTTAAGCCTAATTCAGAAGCTTTTTCGTTCATTTGATTTGCAAAAGAAGCAGAATTACCACCAACTGCATCAGCAATCATATATGCTACATCATTACCTGAAAATAATAGAAGACCTTTCATTACAGTATCAGCAGTTAATGTGTCCCCAACTGTGAATGATTTTCCGTAAGGCTTCATTTGGTTCCAGTCAAGTGAATATTCAGGTTGAGCTTTAGCGGATTCAGTGTAAGTAATTGAATCAGTTTTTTTGTTATGTTCGGCAAATAATAAAGCAGTCATAAGCTTTGATGTACTTGCTAAATACATTTGATCATTAGCATTTTTTTCATAGATTATCTCACCTGTTTCGTAATCCATAACAATAGCTGCTTGTGAAACAATGTCTACATCTTTTGCACTTTCTTTAGCGCTAACCATAAAAGGAGCCATTAAAGTAAATGTCATAGTAAGTGCAAGAGTTTTAAGAAATTTTCTTTTAGTCACTTTTTATCTCCCCATCTCTGAAAAAATATTATTTTAAAAACATTTTTAGTATATCATTTATAAAAATTAATAACAATAACAAAAATGTTACAAAAGTTTGACCTGAATTAACCTTTTTTATAAAAGCGAAAAGTATGTTATAATATAAAAAAATAAGAAAAAGTATAGGGGTTTGAGAAAATAGTGAGTGATGCATATAGATGTATAATAAAGAGTGAAGCAAAGAATTATTTTGTCGGTATGGATTATAATGGAAATAAGTACAAAATAATTAAGAATGAGCATATAAAATGCAAAATAGGTGATGATTTTTATTTCTATGCAAATAGAAAAAAAGGATTTTTAAAAGACATATTAACACCTATATCTGATGAAATGGCAGGTGTTAAGAGTAAGTTAAAATAGCTATACATAAAAGAAAAGCGAGTTGTAATTATGGTCACAACTCGTTTTTCTTTATTTATTCCAATTTTCAGCTTTATATTTTGAAATTATAGATTCTTTTGCTTTTCTAGTAAAAGTATCATCAATATCATCTAGAATAATTTCTTTTTGATATTTATTTTCTAAAGCAATTTTTAATAATCTATCAGCAAGTTCAGGATTTTTTGATAATAATGACCCATGGAAATAAGTACAGAATGTATTTTTATAAATACAACCTTCATAACCATCTTTACCATTATTACCATATCCATAAATACATTTACCAAGAGGTTTTAAATCATTTATGAAAGTTCTACCGGAGTGATTTTCAAATCCAACGTAAGTTTCATTAAGAGCTTCATTATAAATGACGGTATTACCAATAAATCTAGTATCTCCACCCTCTGTATATATATTTAATATTCCAAGACCTTCTAACTTTTCTCCGTTTGGAGCTCTATAATATTTTCCTAAAAGTTGATATCCACCACAAATAGCTAAAAGTACTTTTCCACTTTCAATATACTCTGTGATTGATTCTTTTTTAGTATTTTTTAAGTTTTCAGATACGATAACTTGTTCGTAATCTTGACCGCCCCCAAATAATGCTATATCAATATCATCTTTGTTAAAGTCATCATTAAGAGATACATTTATAACATTAACTTTAATTCCACGTCTAGTAGCTCTATCCTTTAAAACTAATATGTTTCCAATATCTCCATAAACATTTAATAAGTCAGGATAAAGGTGACAAATGTTTAATTCCATAATATCCTCCTATAATCTTACCAAAGCTTCTTTATATAGCCTTTAGAGTGTAGATATTTTCTATAATTAATCATAGCAGTATAAGTAGCTAAGATATATACTCTTTCAGTTGATGAATTTTTGATTTTTTCAGTTAATAATTCATAATCTTCTTCAATTATAAATGAATCTGTATTAAGACCAGCTGTTTTTAATCTAACAGCCATATCATATAGTCTTGTACCAGAAATAAATACATCTTTAATTGGAAGGGAAGATAATTTTTCAAAGTTTACATCCCAAATCCATGACACATCAGTACCATCTGCATAATTATCATTTAACATAAATAAGGTGGAAAAATTCTCTTTATTTAAGCATAGTGTTTCTAAGGCTTGATTATATCCAGCTGGATTTTTAACTAATATGATTTTAGCCTTTTTGTTATCAATAATAATTTCCTCTTGTCTACCAAAACTAGAGTCTTGCTTGCATAAAGAATTAGCTATGAATTTTTCTGGAATATTCATTTCCTTACCAATTGCAAAGGCACATAGACCATTATAAATATTATATAAACCTGATTGGCTGATTGTAAGTTTAGTATCATTAATTACAACAGTTGAATCATTAGGTGATAAATCTATAATATCATTTATTGAATATTTTAGATTTGGACGTTTATATCCACAATTAGGACAATAATAATCTCCTAAATGATTATAAGTTATAAAATTATATTCATAAGGAGTTTTACAGAACTTACAAAACTTAGCATCTGCGTTAATATCTATAGCAGTTTCATCATTTAGAGTTTTATTAAAACCATAATAAATAGTTTCATTTTTTACATCTAATTTTCCAAATAGAGAATCATCTCCATTTAAAATAAGTTTTGTGTCTGGAACTTTACTAACACCTTCTAATATTTTTGTTAGAGTAGTATAAACCTCACCATATCTGTCAAGTTGATCTCTAAATATGTTTGTAATAGTTATTACTTCTGGTGTTATATACTCTGTTACAAATTTTACGTTAGCTTCATCTACTTCAATTATTGCATAGCTATCTTCATTACTTTTGAAGAATCTATAGTTATCAATAAAACATGTAACTATACCTCTAAATAGATTAGCTCCTGTACTATTTGTTATTACTCTATGACCTTTTTCTTTAAAAATATTTGAAATCATACTGGTGGTTGTGGTTTTACCATTTGTACCAGTAACAAGAATAACTTTGTAGCCTTTAGCCACCACCTTTAAGATTTCTTTATCAAATTTCAAAGCAACAGTTCCAGGAAATGTAGTACCACCCTTTAAAATATGTTTAGACAAGAAAATGGTAACTTTGCCGGATAATAAACTTAAAATTGATTTGATTTTAATCTTAATCACCACCTTAAATGTTATTAGTTTATAAATGTCAAAAATCTTATTTTTACTTTGACATTAAGTATAGCATAAACCTGTTTTTGACATCAATGTATTTTTAGTAGATTTTTATTTGTA
Organism: Clostridium sp.; assembly: GCA_015058405.1. Taxonomy (GTDB): domain Bacteria; phylum Bacillota; class Clostridia; order Clostridiales; family Clostridiaceae; genus Clostridium. The sequence continues at coordinate 7,712 of SVCL01000003.1, read as the reverse complement.
ATAATGATAGAATAAAATGATGTAAACATGTGCACACGAAAAGATAGGAGGTTCTATGAGTACGGATAGTTTAAAACAGAAAAAAGAATTAACTAATTCAAAGTTACAACTTAAAGATGAAGTTAAATCTAGTTTAGAATCAGTATTAACTATAGTTGGTGTAATAGTATTTGCTTTTTTAGTGGTTTTTATATGTAAAAAAATTATGGGTGAAGAAAAAGAGGTTACTATTGCAACTAACGAAGCAGAACAATTTTTTTATGATAAAAAATATGATGAAGCCATAAAAGAATATGAAAAACTTCAAGAAAAAGAAGAATGGCCTGTTGATATTATAAAAGAAGCACAAGTATATTCTATAAAAGGTGAAAAAGACATGTGCAATAGGTTATTAGCTAAGGCGTATGATGATAGAAATAAACTGATTTACACTAATTCTGAAAAGTACAAAGATGCAGATGGTATACTAGGAAGTGAGATAGCTCTAACAGCTTTTATCAATGGAAATATGAGTAAGGCTTTAGAGTATGGTGAGGTATTTTTATTAGAAAACTCTACTAATAAAAGGTTACAAAGAGTTATGGAGCTCATATACATAGGGGTTGGAGATAACCAGAAGGCACAGGATATTATAGATAATTATTCTTTGGATGACACTTCAGTGGAAGACTTAATTAGTTATTCCAAAATGAATGAGGTTGTAGGAAATTCTGAGGCCGTTTTAGAAAATTTGAAGATTGCATGGTATTTAGATAAAGATGAAGTAAAGATTTTTAATGTAATTGAAGAATTAATTAATAGAAATAAAGTAGATACATATAAATTGTTATCAAAACTTACAAAGAAAGATTCAAGTGAACCTTTTTATAAGTTAATGTTAGCTAAATATTATTCTATGTCTGCAGAAGAAAGTGAAAAGGGCTTAAATCTTCTTAAAGAAATTGAAGATAATGATTTAGGTGATATTATGATTAATATTATTAAAGCTGATTTATTAAAAAATTCAGGAGATATAGAGTCTGCTGAAGAAATTGTGGACAGTCTTATAAATAATAAAGATGAAAGTTATTTAATCGATAATATAATTGCTTGGAACTATTATAGAAAAGGTGACTATAAAAATGCTTTAAATTATGCAAAATATAGTGTGTTAAAAAATCCTGATTATTCCGAAAGCTATGGGATTTTAATACCAAGTATTTTAAATGATAGTAAAGAAAGTGAAAAGGAAGAAGCATATTTAAGAACAGCTCTTTACAAAGATCCTACTAATTATAATATTTTACGAAGGACAGCAGAATTTTATAGAGATATAGCAAAAAATCAAGAAAAAGCTTATGAAATTTACAATATATTAGCTAAATTATATAATAGTGCTGATGATTATTATAATATGGGAATAATTAAAAGTTCTTTAGATAAAAATGATGAGGCTGTTAAGTTATATGAAAAAGCTATAGAAATCAATGATAATGTATCTCAGTATTATAGAGATTTAGGAAGTATATATTTAAAGCTTGGAGATAATGAAAAAGGTATAAAAGAAATAAGAAAATCTTATTCATTACATAAAGCTGATATTATAACTTTAAACAATGCTGCTTTTTATTATATTAAGGTAAAAGGTGATGTATACAGAGGAACTATAAATTTAAAATCTGCTTATGAAGGTATAAAAGAAAATACACCTACTAAAGTTAAAGATATTATTACTAAAAATTATAATGAAGCTAAGACGGCATTAGACAGATATGGCAAAGATGCAAATGAATCAATAATTAAAACTTTAGAAATTGAATTATGCAATTAATAAGAGGAAGAAATTAAGTCCTAAGGGACTTGATTTCTTAATTTTATCTTGGGTAGGAGAGGGTATATATGAGTAAAAAAGTGTTGAGAGGAATAATGTTGGTTGCTATTATTGTTGTATGTGCAATACTTTATTCTAAAACTTTTAAAGCAAAAAAGACTTTAGAAGTAGTTAGTTGGGAAAACTTCTATAATGAAAATAATATAGAATTTTTCTATGAAAATTCAGAATCATTAAATAAGAGTTTAGTTACTAAGAATTTAAATGGAACTTATAAGATATCAGAATTAACAGCAAATGAAGGAAATGAAATAGCAAAGGTTTTAAAAGTTACAGAAATTTTAAATACAATTGTAGAATATGATGATGTTAGTGAAACATCTGCTGTAAATGGATATGATATTTTAAGAGAAAAAGGTACTAGTAAAAAAGTTTCAGGAAGAGATATGGCTATAATAGAGCGTGATTTATTGCAAAGTATAGGTTTTGTTAGCAGAGTTGGAGAATTTAGAAAAGAAGATACTGAAACAGAATCTACTCCAAGTTATTACGTGGTAGAGTATTGGAGTAATGAAAATAATAAATGGGTTATGATTGATTTTAGAAATTCTGGTTATTTTGAAAAAGATGGTGTTAAATTATCAGCTTTACAGGTTATGGAGTCAAATCTTAAAGATTTAAGTTATGTAGGAAATGAAGTTGAAAAATCATATATAAAGAAAATGAAGAAGTTTATGGCGTCATATACTATAGCTATAGATAATACATTTAATATGAAAAAGAGTAATACTTATATAACATATACTCAAGATAAACAGAACATAAGTTTAAAGAAAGGTGCTAACTATATATCATCAACTATATATACATCAAGTAATAATATGTTTGAATATGCTCCTGGATTTAAGAATGAAGCAGCAGATAGTAAAGCTTATTTATTGATTATGAAAAAACCTAGTAAGACTAAAGAAGAAAATCCTATCTTTATAGCAGCTGCTTTTAAAGATGGAGCTGTAGAGAAAGAAAGTCATATTAAAATTAATGGTGAGGATTTTGTAAACATTAATATGTATAAGGAATTCGAACTTGTTAAGGGTATGAATACAATTGAGCTTATAGGTGAAAACAGTGAAGTAATAAGTAAAATAGAAGTGAAAAGAAACTAATGTTTTAATATTTTAAAATTTTTATGGAAGTGAGTGAATGATTTGGCGTTAGACTTTATTTTGATTTTTAAGGCAATAATTATTGCAATAGTGGAAGGGCTTACAGAATTTATACCTGTATCATCAACAGGACATATGATCTTAGCAGGTTCAGCTATTAATTTTAAAGGTGAATTTGCAGATATGTTCGAAGTTGTAATTCAATTAGGTGCAATACTTGCAGTTGTAGTATTATATTGGGCTAAAATTAGAGATAGTATAATTGAGTTCTTTAAATATATATTTACTGGTGGTAAAGAAGGAAAAACAGGTTTTAGATTTGGTATAAATGTTATTGTCGGTTCTATTCCAGCAGGTATAGTAGGAGTTTTATTTTATAAGAAAATAAAATCTTTATTTAATGGTAATGCTGTAATAGTTGGATTTATTGTTGGTGGTATATTACTTATAGTTATAGAAAATATATTTAGAAAAAGAAAAGGTGCTGTAAAGAATATAGATAAGATAACACCTATGCAATCTTTAAAGGTAGGATGTTTCCAAGTGCTTTCAATGTGGCCAGGAATGTCAAGAAGTGCATCTACTATAATGGGTGGATGGGTAGCTGGTTTATCTACACCAATTGCTACAGAATTTTCATTCTTTTTAGCTATTCCTGCTATGATAGGTTCTTCGGGAAAAGATTTATTTGAATTTGATTATTCAGTTATGAATACAAGTTCTTGGGTAGCATTAATTATAGGATTTATAGTAGCTTTTATAGTATCTATAGTGGTTATGGATAAATTCGTTGCTTATCTAAAGAAGAGACCTATGAGAGTATTTGCAGTATACAGAGTGTGTGCAGGTATATTATTAGCAATATTAGTGTTTGCTAAAGTAATAACATTATAAAAGATATAAAAGATTAATTTTTAAGGAGTTGTAAGTTTAGCAACTCCTTAAATTTATAAGTTTTTTTATTTATATATTTTTATTAGGTATTTCTTTTAGTTCATTTTCGTATAAAGTTTCTTGGTTTAAGAGTTTTAATGTTATCTCTTCAAGTAATGCTTTATTATCTGTTAGTAAAGACAAAGTTTCTTTATATAGCTGATCTATAAGTTCTTTACATTCTTCTATAATAGGATTTCCAAAACTTGAATTAAGTTCTCCCAAACTTGAAAGTTTAACTAAGCCAAGAGTATTTCCCATTCCATATTCCGAAATCATTTTTAAGGCGAAATCTGTACTTTTAGAAATATCACTTTCTGCTACTGTTGATATTTTATCTTTTCCAAATATTATTTCTTCTGCAGCTCTACCAGCTAAAAGGATTTTGATTCTGTTTTTTAAGTAATCTGCTCTATAATAATTACTATCTTCTGGAATAGTAAGAGTATATCCTCCAGCTCCTTTGGTAGTGGGGATAATAGTTATTTTTGAAATCTTATCTTGTGGCGTTAATAACATAGAAGTTAAACAATGTCCTGCTTCATGATAAGAAGTTAAAAGTTTATCTTCATTAGTTAAAATTATTATGAGGTTTGTTTTTTAAATAAAGATTAATTATCTTTTCCCTAGCGTTAACATCTGGTAAAGAAACTTCAATATGTCTGTCAAATCTTCCAGGTCTTAAAAGAGCATTGTCTAAAATATCTAGCCTATTAGTAGCTGCGATTACAACAATTCCATCAGATTGTTGAAAACCAGACATTTCTGTAAGAAGAGCATTAAAGTTTGATCTTTTTCGTCATTGTTGGAAGCATTTTTTCCATGACCTCTTTTTTTACCTAAAGCATCTATTTCGTCAATAAATATAACAGCTTTTCCATGAGATTTAGCTTTTTTAAAAAGACTTCTAACTCTAGCAGCTCCAACGCCTACATAGATATGTACAAAATCAGATCCGCTCAAGGCGAAAAATGGAACATTAGCTTCTCCTGCTACTGCCTTGGCTAATAAAGTTTTTCCTGTTCCAGGTTCACCATAAAGGATAACTCCTTTTGGCATCCTTGCTCCGTATTTTGTATATTTTTCTGGATTTTTTAGAAAATCAACAATATCTTTTAAACTTTCCTTTATGTATAAACATTGCGATTATTATTTTTGTTGACTTATTAATAGTTACAGAACTTACATTATTAGAATCTAAATCTTCAGAGAAGTCTGTATAAGTTTTATTAATTAAGTTATCCTTTGGGTTATTAATAATTAAGAATGTAAATGATAATAAAGCTGTAATTATTGGGATAAAAATTAAATATTTTTTTGAATTTTCCATTAGTGCCTTCTATAAATTAAGTATTCGCTGAATTAGAAAAAAATATTATAAATAAATAAAAATGAGTAGGAGTTTATAATTTTTAATTGTAAAGACGAATATACATATATAGGTATATGGTGAATGTTGAATTTAAATTTTTATTTTGATTTAAATTTAACAAAATTAATTTCTATACTTTAAAAATGGAAAATATTATGCTATTATTATAGCTGTAGGAAATGAAGTTGCAATTTAATGTAAATATTATCGGAATATGTCTTGCTATAGTTTCCTTAAATAAAGATAAATATTAATATGGTATGAGGTTTTGGTAGAGGGGGATTTTTTTATGGCAGAAAGAATCAAAAAGATTGCATTGCTAACAGGAGGTGGAGATTGTCCTGGACTTAATGCAGTAATAAGAGCTGTAACAAGGAGTGCAATATTAAATTGTGGTTATGAAGTTATTGGTTATAAGTTTGGGTATAGAGGCTTATATAATAATGATTTTGTACCTCTAACTTTGGAATCAGTTTCAGGAATACTTAGTAAAGGAGGAACTATTTTATATAGTTCTAATAAGGATAATTTATTTGATTATCAAGTTGAGGAAAATGGTAAGAAAGTAAAAAGAGATGTATCTGATGTAGCAGTAGAAAACATGAGAAAAGAAGGGGTAGATGTTCTTGTTGTTATTGGTGGTGATGGAACATTAACTTCTGCAAGAGATTTTTCAAGAAAAGGTGTTAAAGTAATAGGCGTACCAAAGACTATAGATAATGATTTGGCATCTACTGATGTGACTTTTGGATTTAATACAGCTATAGATGTTGCAACAGAAGCTTTAGATAGACTTCATACAACAGCTGAATCTCATCATAGGATAATGATATGCGAAGTTATGGGAAGAGGAGCAGGATGGATTGCATTAGAGTCAGGTATAGCAGGTTCTGCTGATGTGATTTTAATTCCGGAAATACCATATAATATAAATAAGATAGTAGAGAAAATAGAAGAAAGAAAAAGAGAAGGAAAGTTATTTACAATAATAGTTGTAGCAGAAGGTGCTAAGTCTATAGATGGTGATGTTGTAGTAGCAAAAATCGTTGAAGATAGTCCTGATCCTATAAGATTAGGAGGGGTAGGTAATAAGCTAGCTAATGACTTAGAGCGAGTTGTAAAAGATCATGAAGTGAGATGTACTGTTCTTGGACATATTCAAAGAGGTGGAATTACTTCTACTTATGATAGGATACTTTCTACAAGATATGGTGTTGCTGCAATAGATTTAATTAATAAAGGAAAATTTGGAGAAATGGTTTGCTTGAAGGGCGATGATATATCTTCTGATAGTTTGGAAAATGTAATAGGTCAAAAAACTAAACAAGTAAATATTGATGGTGAATTAGTTACAATGGCTAAAAAGATAGGTATATCTTTTGGTGATTAAAGTTTAATATTTCTTTTTTCTTGAAATAAAAGGTGGAAAAAATTTTGATTGAGTTCAAAACTTTTTCTTCCTCTTTTTGTATACTAATAGTAATAATAAATATTGGAGGTATTATGAAGGAAATAGAAAAATACTTGAAAACAAGAATAGGAAAGTATTCATTCTTTTTTGAAGATTTAAAAGGCGGTTTCACTTATGGGCTTAACGAAAATGAAGAGATGATAGCTGCTGGTTGTATGAAATTACCTATTGCTATATCTTTGATTAAGGCAGAAGAAGATAAAAAGGTGGATTTCTTAGAGAAAATATCGATAGAGAAGAAAGATAAAGTTTTTGGAACAGGAATAATACATGAATTTGAAGATCGTCAGTATACAATATTTGAACTTTTGGTAGTTATGCTTATACAAAGCGATAATACAGCTGCAAATAAGCTGATAGATATATTAGGAATAGATAATATAAATAGAGACATAAAATCTATGGAACTAACACATACCTTTTTAAACAGAAAGACAAGAGATGAAAGGTTTGTTAATGAGGATGGAAAAGAAAATATAACAACAGCAAAAGATTTAAGTAAAATGTGGAGCGTACTATATAATTCGAATTTTTTGAGTAAAGAAAATAGTGTTATGCTTATTGATATATTAACAAGGCAACAAATAAAAAATAAGCTTGCTTTATATATTCCAGATAACTCAAAATATAATATTGCTAGCAAAAGTGGAGATAAAGATGGTATAGAAAATGATACATCTTTGATACATTTAGATAAAGGTGACTTCGTTTTCACAGTGTTATCAAATAATATTCCTAATAGTGTTTATGGAACGGTAACTTTAGCTAAATGCGGTAAGATGATGTGGGATAATATTTTAAATAATTGGAGTTAGCAATTAAAAAGGGGCTGTCGCACTAAAAAATAGTGTGAAGCCCTTTTTCTATGAAAAAAATTAAATCCTAACCTCAAAGAAGTTAGGATTTGTAGTAAAATATTTACATGAAAAAAACAAATATTTTACATAAGAATTATACAAT
>SVCL01000197.1 GCA_015058405.1 Clostridium sp. | reverse complement strand
GGTGAATCTTATAGAATGAAAGAAACAAAACAATGGTTAAAAGAGAGTGAAAAGCAAACTTGCTAAATTCCATTTTTACCATATGCTGATGGCTGACTTTTTAATGCTTTTTTGGTTCCAAGTTGATGTATAAAATACATATATAAATATATTCTTAATATTCTCATTTTGTATCTTTTCTTTTAAAACTTGTATCATACCTTCAGAGGTATCAAAACATGCAACCTCTTTTAACTTCTTACTAAGTCTAGTTGTAAATAGGCCTGTACCACAACCTATTTCTAAAGCAGTTTTTTCACTTGCATTTTCAACTTTATCCATTATTGCTTTTGATAATACTTCTGTTCTTTTAATTCTTCATGGATTGTCCCATATTCTAGCTTTTTCATCAAAACTCATAAAACCACCTTCTTCACCAATTATTCATTTTTTGTATATTATAACATAAAAAGTAACCCACCCACACCTTTGTTAAAAATTCAGTCTAATCTATATAAATTTCCTAATAAAAAAAGAATTAGAAGAAAATTATTTTATACTTATCTTTCTTCTAACTCTATTCATGCAATATATTTTTTTATAGCCCTTTATGTTCAATGACTCTATCAAATCCCAAAGCAAATAAATCCTCTTTAGTTACTGTATTATTATAATAAAAAACAGTATTACCTTTTTGGTAAACTCTACAAGAAAATTTATCATTTTCTTCTTTCAAAGTTATCTTTTCGCATAACTTACCTGTACATCTATAATTTCCGCCTGGTTTATATGTAACTGGATTCTCTATACAAAATCTTGTTGTAGTAATATATCCTAATGGATAATGTACTGAATATTTAAAATTTGTCTTCTTTAAGTTAACCCCTTGCATTGGACAGTCAAATTCAATATTCTTAATATGTTTAGATTCTAAAAGTCTAATACTACTATCTGTAAGTAAATTACTTGACTTATACATTTCTATAATTTCTTCATCTAAAAACTTTTCTGCTGTTTTTATCCTAGGATCTCTTTTCATCTTATTTAAAAGCCTGCCTACAACAATTTCAAGCCTTGGATATTTTCTTTCTAAATGATAAATAGTTCCCCAATCATTTGCTATAATTTCTGTACCTTCTTCAGGTTTTACAAAATCTAAAATCTCATCCAATCTATCTATCCCATAATCAGTTAAGTATGGAAATACTAAAGAGATATCCTTATTATTCTTCTTAATATAATCATAAGCTAATTTATATTCTTTCACATCTGGAATACGATTTTCACAAAACTCCTCTCCAAAATATACTCGTTTATAATCTTTTGCTCCCTCATATATATTTTCTGCTTTACTTACAAATACAACCTTCTCCATAACCTACTCCTTATAATTCAACTAAAAAATACTTCTACTAATAAAAACACTTTTCCTCACAATCTCTGTTGTAAATCTCTTTATATATATTTTTTATCTCATTTTTCAAAGTAGCTTGTCCGATATTTTCCTTAATTAAATTTCTTACATGATATAAAAAGGTCACATCTTTAACCTTCTTTTTCAATACATAGGACCTTCCAACTATTTTAAAAGAATCAATATCTGTTAAATCTATTGACTTAATACCGCAAGCACCACATGTATTAGGTAAGGATCTTTGCCTTTTTTTATATTGCCCGATAATATCAGGAGCATTTCCATCTTTAAATGCATCCTTTTTACAATACATCTTCATGTTCTGAATAGCTCCACATCCGCCCCCTTTATATCCAATTTCTCTACTATAGTTTCCCAAACAATGTTCATATGTACAGTAACCATCATCATATTGGCAATTAGTATTAAGCATTAATATCTCATACTCCATGTCAGGATTACTTTTCTTTAACCTATTAATCTCATCAATACTCATATGTCTTGGTAGAACTATTCTACAAGCTCCCATATACTTATAAAAATTAACTGCCTCACTATTATAAGTTGAACAGCATGTACTTATATGTACTTTTATGTCATAATTTTTATCTTTGATAAACTGTAGCACTCCCACATCTGCTACTATTACCGCATCAGCTTTTAACTCACAAAGTTTCTCAATATTCTCTTCAATAAAGTCATATTGCTTTTCTGTATAAACAGCTTCATTTAAAGTTACATATACAGGCACACCTAAGTCGTGACTTCTTGTAATAACCTCACCCAATTCTTTAAAACTATCAATATTTGATGTTTTATATGGTCTACGATTTATAATTGGAATATTGTATTTAGAATTAATCTCATTATCAATAACTCCACAATATATTTCGTCTGCACCAGCTTTAATTATTCCCTCTACTTCATTAATAGAACATAAAGGTGCTAATATCTTCATAGGCTCCACTTCCTTCTTATCCATAGTTTTCTATACTTTTACTTTTATAGTAATTATATCATTTTTCCTTTTTATTCTCCAATATATTTTGTTGTTTCTTTGTTCTTTTTAATTATTAATCATATATTAAGTAATATCTTGTAATAATTTCGTCCTAACCTTACTTTTATTTAAATTTAAAATATAAATAATTAAAAAGCTGAATCTTGGTCTTTTTAAACCTAAGATTCAGCTTTTTAATATAAGTATATTTAGTTTTATTTTCTTGTAATCACTTAAGCACTATAAGTACTTTTCCTGTAAAAACCTCTTCAAAATCCTTATTAAATATTTTTCTTATCCCCTTCTCAGGATCAGCTATTATCATTCCATCCTCTAAAATTTTATAAACTACAACAAAATGTATTTTATTATCTTCATACCTTAGCTTAGCTATACATGGCAGTTTTATAGCTTCCATATATTCATAAGACTTTAGATTTGCCACCATTGACTTAAACCCCAAAACACTTGCTGTGAGATACAAATCTAACACCTTTGTACCTTCTTCATCATTATATGACATTACACTTTTTAACTCTTTTAATGGATAATAACTGCCATAGTAAACTAGAATTGACTCCAAGGCTGCAATCCCACTATCATTTTTCTCTTCTTGTTTTACAAATACTATTCTCTCCATAAATCTCACCATACTAAAAGAATTTAAAAATTCTCCTTAAACATGTTACCTAAAAAAAAGCCATACAATGTTATATTCTAACTTTCTAATAAATGTATCTCCACCATCTACAATATCTATAGGATTTGCATGTTTAATCAAATAATTGTATATCCTCCTTCCTATAATAGGGATTTTTCCAAAATCTTCTGCATTGTAATAAGCTACTGCATGAGCAAATATTTCTTTTGCTAATTTTTTATTAGACATTCCTTTTACAATGTTATTTGAAATAAGTTCCTCTGCTTTTAAAAGACAATTTCTTTTTTCTCTATACTTAATGTCCATCTCTAACTGTATATATTTACTCTTGTCTTTACCCATTTCTTTTCCTCCAAAGCCTATATACTTATTACACCTATAAGAAAGCACTTTACTCATTACTTTGTAAACCAACTTCTTAATCACTACTAATATATCTATTTTTACCTTTTTGTTTCTAATTATTATTAACAAAGTGGCTTCGCCACTCTTCTATTAATTAAATTGCATCTTAATTTTTCAAAAGCATTTTTAGTATATTTAATCTTAACCCAAGTCACTTTTTTTAGCCATACAGCAGTGTTCTTAAAGCTTAAATATTCCTTTTTAAAATATATTTTTTTATTTAAGCTTTAAGGTTCTGCTGTGGCACTATAATTTTATTTTTAACGTCTTAGCTTCTTTGATACCTCCAAAGTCTGTAATTGTAAAGCTTCCCGTTTTTTTGATTTTATACTTGGTCTAGACGTTAAAAAAAAGTGGTGCTGTCGCACTAATAGAAATTTAAAATTCTTAATTTCTAATTATGCGACAACACCATTTTAAAACACATTACAATTTATTAATGACAATGACCTCCACAATGTTTGCAATCACAACCACATTGTATTGATTTTCCACTTTTTTTATCTTTTATCATACCTTTTACAATGAAGCCTACAACAACAAGTAGAACTCCTAAAACAACCGCTGTACCCATACTATATTCCCCCTAAAACTTGATTACTTTTTACATTTCAATACTTAGAGTTTGACTTTCTTTATGTGGTCTTACTAGTAAGTATATAAAGCATATTATTATTGCTATTGCAACAACTGTTCCTATTCCAAATGCTCCTCCAGTAACTAATGTACCTATTTGATAAATAGCTAATGAAGTAACATATGCAAGACAAGTTTGATATCCAATTGCAAACCAGAACCACTTAGCATTATTCATTTCTCTCTTAATTGCACCCATTGCTGCAAAACATGGAGCACATAATAGATTGAATACTAAGAATGAATAAGCTGCAACAACTGTCATACTTCCTTGAAGTGCAACCCATATTTCAGTACCATCTTCTGCAACTTCTGCAAATCCATAAAGAATACCAAAAGTACCAACAACATTTTCCTTAGCAATAAGACCAGTAATAGCTGCTACTGCTGACTTCCAGTTACCCCATCCAAGTGGTGCAAATAATGGTGCTAATACATTTCCAATGTTTGATAATATACTACTTTCTAATTCCTCTGGCTCAAGTATTGTAAATGAACCATCTACAAATCCGAATCTCATTAAAAACCATAATAATATTGTTGATAGTAAGATAATAGTTCCTGCCTTTTTAATGAATGATGAAGCACGTTCCCACATACTTCTTAATATATTGGATAATGTTGGCGTATGATAAGCTGGAAGTTCCATAACAAATGGTGCTGGATCTCCTTCAAACATCTTAGTTTTCTTCAATATAATACCTGAACAAATAATTGCTATAACACCAACAAAGTAACAACTTGGTGCAACCCAGCCTGCACCATCAAATAATGCACCTGCAATTAATGCAATAATAGGAAGCTTTGCACTACAAGGAATAAAAGTAGTAGTCATAATAGTCATCTTACGATCTCTATCATTTTCAATAGTTCTTGAAGCCATAATTCCTGGAACACCACATCCACTACCTATAAGCATTGGAATAAATGATTTACCTGAAAGACCAAACTTTCTAAAGATTCTATCCATAATAAAGGCTACTCTTGCCATATATCCACAAGCTTCTAAGAAAGCAAGGAAAAAGAACAATACAAGCATTTGAGGAATAAATCCAAGAACTGAACCAACTCCTGCTACAATACCATCTACAACTAAACTTTGTAACCAATCTGCACATCCTATAGAAGAAAGTCCTTCTTCAAATAAAGCTGGAATACTTGGCATATCAAGTCCAAAAAGACTCCATCCATCTCCAAAAAGATTATCATTAACCCAATCAGTAGCCCCTCCACCAATTGTGGTTACTGAAGCATAGTAAACAACAAACATGACAAGTGCAAATATAGGTAATGCAAGCCATCTATTAGTAACTACTTTATCAATCTTATCTGATGTTGTTAATTTCTTACCTTTATTACCTTTCTTACAACATTCATAAATAATTGAAGAAATATAATTATATCTTTCATTAGTAATGATACTTTCAACATCATCATCCATTTCTTCTTCAAGATGTTCAATTTCAGCTCCTACGTTTGGTACAGACTTCATAAGATCTGCTATCTTATCATCACTTTCCAAAAGCTTAATTGCAAAGAATCTTTTTTGTTCTTCTGATATATCTGAACCTATCTTTTTTTCTACCTTAGCAATTATAGATTCTACATCAGATGAAAATTTATGAACTGGAGCTTTTCTATTCTTTGTTTTAGCTACAGCTACTGCTTTCTCTGCTGCTTCTTTGATTCCAGTTCCCTTTAAAGCAGATATTGAAACCACTTCACATCCTAGATTTTTGCTTAGTTTATCAATATATATTTTATCCTTGTTCTTTTCTACCATATCCATCATGTTGACAGCCATTATAACAGGAATTCCAAGTTCCATTAACTGAGTTGATAAATATAAGTTTCTTTCTATATTAGTACCATCAATTATATTTAATATTGCATCTGGCTTTTCATTTATAAGATAATTTCTTGCTACCACCTCTTCTAAAGTATATGGTGATAATGAATAAATACCTGGCAAGTCCATAATTGTTACGTCCTTATGTCCTTTTAACTTACCTTCCTTCTTTTCTACAGTTACACCAGGCCAGTTTCCAACAAATTGATTAGAACCAGTAAGAGCGTTAAAAAGTGTTGTCTTACCGCAGTTTGGATTACCTGCAAGCGCAATTTTAAGTGCCATTATTAGTTTCCCCCCTATTTAAACTATACTAAATTTCATACTGAATTTTTATAGATTAGTTTACACTAACTAACTTATAAAAAAATATACTTATTATTCTACCTCTATCATTTCAGCATCAGCTTTACGAAGAGATAATTCATATCCTCTTACAGTTACTTCTATTGGATCACCAAGAGGTGCTACCTTTCTAACAAAAATCTCTACTCCTTTAGTAATTCCCATGTCCATAATACGTCTTTTTACTGGGCCTACACCTGTTAACTTTTTTACCTTTACAGTATTACCACAAGTAATTTCCTTTAAAGTCTTCATCGCTACTTCCCTCTTTCATAATTTACTATTCTGTCTCACGATTTCTCTCACCGTTTAAACTCTTATAACTATACTATTATTCTATTAGCCATATCTCTTCCTATAGCAACTCTAGAATCTTTTATATTAACAATCATATTGCCATTAATTTCAGAAACTACTTTAACTTTTCCTCCTATAACAAAACCTAAATTCTCCAAGAATTTTTTAGTTTCACCTTTTCCACCGACTTTTTTTATTATATTTTCTTCACCAGTTTTAACCATTGTTAAAGGCATAATATCCCTCTTTTCTGTGTAATTGATAATGTATTTCATTCTCTTTATAATGTTAGTATAGACTAACCTGCATTTCATGTCAATAACTTTATTGGATAAAAATTCTTTTAAGATATTATGATATCAAAAAAATATAAAATAATTAGCTACGTATAGGCGGTTTGATTTCAGAAGAATTTCTATCTTTTGATACAAGCTGTTCTTTTTAATTACGGTATTATTTACAAACATCTAGAATGTCTTTAATTACATTTTCATTTACCTTTGGATCATCACCTTCTAAGCTATGACCAAGACCTTTGTATATAAAACATTTCACATTATTTTCTTTTGATGTCTCTTCTAATATCTTATAATCTAAAAATTTATCTTCTGTGCCTATAGCTGTTAATATTATTTTTTCTGGATATTGTTTTATGTATGGAATTACTTTAGGTAAAGGTGTTAATAATACATGTTTAACGTTTAGATTTAAATGCTCTTCAAGCCATACTGCCACCATGGTTCCGAGACTTTTTGATACAAATACTATATTTTTATATTCTTTAAAACATATATTTTTTACTTGTTCTAATACTACTGCTTTAACTTCTTCTGCTGACTTATTTAGATCTTTATATTTATTGAAGTCTACATTATCAAAATTTATATTAATAACCTCATATCCTAATTCTCTATATTTATTAGTAGTATTTTTTAATAAGGGTCTTTCTGTGGTGTAAGCTATTCCTGGGAATGCTACAACTATATTTTTCATAATACTCTCCTTTATACAAATATTGGTTTTCTACAAGATATATTGTTACACATTCCACCCATCTAAACAATACTTTTTCAAAGGTTCCATCATACTTCTTGAAAGCTTATCATGAACAAATTTCATATTAATCTGCATACAATTATCACAAATATCCCCCGCATTATTTCCCTCCCAAATTCTTCTTCTAAAACTTTTAAACTTTTCACTATCCTTAATTTCCTCCAAGCTACACTCATTTATGTTTTCAATTTTAAAAGTACTATTAAAGCTCATACAACAAGGCACTACTTCTCCATCTGAAAGTATTCCTATCTGTCTTCTTCCCCATGCCTTTAAACATTTAAATGGAAGCTTAACACCTATAGCATTATAAATTAAAATCTTCTCTTCATCCGAAAAAGTATACTTTTCTTCATAACCTACAGAATCAGTTAATGGAAATTCAATAAAAGGCTTTTCACAAAATTTAATAAATCTATATTATTAAGTGATACTAAATTAGTTAAAAAAGATGGTATTATATTATAACTATTTATAATCTTTATCTTTTCATAAATATCTCTATCACAAAAGGGATCACCAAATAAATGAAGAGTAACAGTATCTTGTTCCTTTATTTCTTCTGCAGTTTTTTTAATCAATTCCAAATTCATAACAGAAGATTTTCTTATTAAATCATTACTACTTTTAGGACAAACCTTACACTTATAAGGACAAACACTAGTGGTTTCTATATAACCTATTTCTAAAGGTCTTTTTTCAAACTGCTTTTCCAAGAAGTTAAACATTTTTTCCTTTTCTTTTGTAATATTTTCTTCCTTAATAAAAATTTTTTTATTAATAGTTTCTTCATTACTAATTAAGCAGGTAGGTATCTTATTACAATCATAAAAAGGCATTATATGATTACTTAAAGCTTCTTTTATTATGCTCATGGTGATATCTTTCATTTTTTCATAATAATTTATAGGATTATAATCCAAACTCAACTCAAAGTTAGGTGCTGTAATGGATAATCTTATTTTATCTAATTTTAACTCTTTAATTAAGTCAAATATATAAGAATAATTCATATTAGGAGAATAAATATTTAATCCTAAGGCTATATTTTCTCTTGATGGATTTACTTTTATAAAGTCATGAAGATTGCTTACTATTTTCTTATAATTCTCCATACCAATAATTTCAGGTTCATTACAATTAATTAATAACTTAATTTTATTATTTGTTAATACATCAGTAAACTTATCTATATTAACTACAGCCAAATATAATATTGATATACATAATACTATATACATATGCATTGGGGCCTTGGATATCTTTATTAATGATCTAAAATATCTTAAATTATTATTTTGTGCAAACATACTTAATAACTTATCTCTTTTTTCACTAATTAAAACAACATGAGATTTAACATTAATATCTTTTTTCTTCACTACTGGCCTAATAATCTTTGCCCTATTATCATTTAATGTTATTGCATCCCATAAATAATTTCTTTTTCTAAAATTAATCATTTTTTATAATCTAAATAATTATCATTCTCACATTTCCCATAATCACTTTGATACAAATCACTCATGCAGGAAAGTTCATTATTAATAATGTATATTTCATTTTTTATCCATCTCTTTTTTAACTTATAATTCATTAATACAGATTTAATCTCTTCAATATTAAATTCTAGTTTATCATCATAATAATTACTAATAGTTAGTATAGTATTTTCCTTTGTAGTAAAACCCAATACTTCAATATCAAGCTTAAATTAGTGGCTTTACTGTTCCTGACATAAATCTAAACATCTCCATAAACAAATAATAAGAATTTTAACCATGGGCCTGTTACACTTGCTGGATATGTACTAGATATATTTCCTTCAATATTATTAATCATCTCTGAATAAAGACCATTACTATCCTCGTCTAGGTACTTTTCAAAACATTCAAAACAAGCTGATTCACCAGGTACATAAAATGGACCAACAGTTCCAAAGTGAGAAAATACTACTGGTATCTTACTTTCAACACAAGCTTTACTTACTATTCTATCTATTATTCCCTTAGGTATATGATGTAAAATTATTTATAAATCTTTCTAAAGATCTGACCTTCTTTACCTTGCCACAATCCCCTTCTGTATAAAAAATTTGTCTTACTAAATTGCTGGTTTCTACATAATCATCATCAATTATAGTTATTTCTCCCACTCCAGCTGATGCTGCCATAACTGCAATATTACTTCCTAAGCCTCCTGCTCCTACAATAACTATCTTTGATTTTTGTACTCTTTTAAAAATATCAAATCTGCTTGAGTTTTTATTTTCATAATCAGCATAATAAGCAATTTGTAAACCAAACCTACCATCATAATATTGTTCAGGCATCTTAAAAGCAGCCATTTTTTGTACATCAGCATCATCAGGAAAATATGATTTTTCTACCACACATATATCAATTAGCTTATTTAAAACAAACTCTATATCTTTTTCATAAAGTCCTTGTTCTTTAGCTTGCATAGTTAATCAACAAAATTCGGTAGATTATGTTTTTTCCAAGTCAATATAATAATTTAGAATTGATAAATTCAATTCACCTATTTATTCTTCTTCATCACCTGTTGAATTAATACTACTCTACATTTATTATCTTTTTATCTGATTTTATTGTTTCTTTTTTATCTTCACCTGTTGGTACCATTCTATATACAATAAATGTTGCTTCTTTATTTGTTGGATTTGTTATGGTATGAATTGATTGTTTTACTCTAGCTACTGAGTCCTTTGTAAGCGTTTTAGCTGTTATTGCATCATCTTTTGTGTAGATACTTGGAATATTCATTATCTTTACCTCCTAAAGATAGATATTTAATTACTTGGTACTATTTCAGTATAGCTCTTGATTTTGAAATTTTATACTTCTTTAAATATACTACATATCTAGAAAATTATGTTACAATATCTTTTAGGAAAGTCATATCATAATTTGCAATATTAATTTAAATAGACTTGATAATTAACAGCGAGAGAAGCAAAATATAGTATGAAAGCACAAATTAATCTCATCACAATATGGACAAATAACATTAATAAAATGAAAGAATTCTATAATAAAGTTTTAGGATTCAAAATCGAAAATGACCTTGGTAATTATGTTGAATTTAAAAATGAAGGAGTAAGATTTGCTATTTGTACAAGAGATGTTATGTATGAATATTGCAGCGAATATGAAAAAGAGTCATTAGGCCAAAACTTTGAGCTTGCCTTTCCATGTGAAAGTCCTAATGATGTTGATGAAACATTTAAAATATTAGTGAGCAAAGGAGCAACTTCTATTCACAAGCCACCAAATATGCCTTGTAATCAAAGAACAGCACTTTTTGCTGATCCAGATGGAAATATACATGAAATTTTTGCAGAAATTAAATAATATATAGTTTCATCTCACTAAAATTTATTTTTTAACATCAAAAATATTCTGATATCAAAAAAAGATAAAATAAATTATCTATATAATAGACTAGTTTATTTTATCTTAATATATTACCTTTCTATTTTGAACGATTTAACAAGAACAGTATACCTATAACAAATGATAACACTGCCCAAAGAACTCTTTCATTTGCAACTGATATTACTGCAATTATTAGCCAAAGAATTCCTACAATGATTCTGATAACCTTCCTTGTTTTATTGTCCATAATAACGCTCCTAATTAACTTCATACTTATATACTATATATAATGCTTACTTTTAGAACTTTATTACTTTTCAATAAAAATATCTGTTAAATAATGCTATTTTTCTTTCACCCAAAAATTTAAAAAGAAGAGTATACTTACAGTAAAGTCTAGTATTCCATCAAATGTTCTTCCATCTGCAATTGATAGTACTCCAATTACTAGCCAAATAACCCCCGCTAAAATTTTTAATATCTTCCTACTTTTATTATTCATTATAATATCCCCTAATCCTTATCTTTTTATGTATAATGTTACAATTATCATTTTAACTTAGATTGTACTACTTAGCCAGTAAAATTTCTTCTTGAGCCTTAATTAAATAACTCATAAATTTATTGTACAAAAAAAGACTCTATATAAATAGATACTCTCTTTGGGTATCTACTATATAGGGGCCATAAAAAACTACCCACAACTTATTAATTTCAACTATCCTTTGCACTAAATCTACTTAATATAATTGCTCCAACAGTAGAAATAACAGCTGCTATTAATATTGATATCTTTGCAACATTTATTTCTATTTCTGCATTTTTAAAAGCAATTTCAGCTACAAATAAAGACATTGTAAATCCTATTCCTGCTATTACTGCTACAACAAAAACTTCATACCATGTTGCCCCTTCAGGTTTATTAGCTATTTTTATTAAGCTCCCAATAAATCCAAACAACATTATTCCTATAGGTTTACCTAATACTAATCATAATATTATTCCAATCATTAATGGATAATCGATATTTAATCTTAATTCTCCCATTAAATTAATACCTGTATTTGCAAATGCGAATAAAGGAAGAATAATATTATTATTTAATGGTTCTAAAACATGTTGAACTTTATGACTTAGATCCATATGTCTTTTACTTTCATCATAAACTGGAATAGTAAATGATAAAATAACACCACTTAATGTTGAATGTACTCCACTATAAAATACTGCACACCATAAAAAAAATCCTAAAATTATATATGGATAAAGTTTATTATTCTTATTTAATTTACTTACTATAATTAAGATAATTGTTATTATTGCAGATGCTATAAGTCCACTTATTCTTATGTTAGAAGAATAAAAGACTCCTATTATAATAATGGATAATAGATCATCAACTACTGCAAGAGAAAGTAAAAATACTTTTAGTGTTGGATTTAACCTATCTTGTAATATACTAAAGATTCCAATGGCAAAAGCTATATCTGTGGATAGAGGAATTCCTGCTCCTATTTCAAAGCTGCTTCCATAATTAAATACTGTAAAAATTATTGCAGGAACAGCCATTCCACCTACTGCTGCTAGTACTGGAAAGGATGCTTGTTTTATGCTTGATAATTTTCCATATACTATTTCTCTTTTTGTTTCACATCCTATTGCTAAAAAGAATATTGCCATTAGAAAATCATTTATTAGAAAATGTAAATTGAATTCTTCTCCTATTTTTATTTCGTATAGTATGTACTGATATATGTTACTTAATGGTGAGTTTGCTATTATAAGTGCTATTATTGTTGCTATTACTAGAAATATTCCTGGCAAGGCTTCTGAATTTATTCTTTTTCTTCTGTGTTCCATTATGTTCTCCTCCTATTTTTCCTCTTGCCATTAGTATTTATTTATTTTGTTTTTTTACTCATAAAAATATATGTAGGAGGTGTACATAGGTTTTTATGGTATTTATTTTGTTGCTATAGAACACATGGTATAAAGATATCTTCCTATGCTTCCTTGAATGTTCTTGCTTCATATATCTTACTTGAAAGCATTTCGTCATAATCTTTAAAAATCAACTTTTCTTTTTAATCACAATTATAAAGGCTTGGACAATTAGTTTTGTTATCTATGCTAATAAAATAATTTATCTCATCTGATTTGTATTGTATTTCTACTTCTCTTCCTAGTGTTACATCATAATCAAATTCTTCATATGTATATTCTTCTTCCTGTTTATCTGGAATTATTGAAAAAGCTTTTAATACCGCTTCCTCTTCACTAGTACCTTCTTCATATATAATCTCTTTTATCTTCTTAAAGAATTGTTGTAACATTTCTAATTTAGTTTTTACATAAAAATGATAATCATTACATTCTAGTGAACCCAAATTATTAAATTCTATATCTATTTCTGTATCATTATCTGTTTTAGTTGTATTTTTTGAAATTTTCATTGAAAAGAAGGCTGAATAATCTCCAGTATCTTCACCTAATACTATATAACAATTTGATTTATTGCTATTAGTAAATTTAAAAATATCTTTATTTATTTTATCTATATCACTTTTGGTAACATAACAACCTCTAAACGCAACTCCATTACCGTAAATTTCAATATCTAAATTTTCTATAAACTCTTCATCGTTATTAGCTTTAACTATAATAAATGTCTCCATTTTAGTTACTCCTCTTTTTATCTAATATTAACAGTAATCTCTCCTTTTATTTTTCTTCCCACTTTTTAAGCAATTCTAAAACTTCACATACATCTGCTTTATTATCAAAACTTCTATTTTTATTAAGTTCTAAATATGCTAGTCTTACTTTTTCATCTTCGGTAAAATCATTAAATTTTTCTGTACCAATTACTTCATTTAAAGTTTGTAATACATCATTTTTTGTTGCATATTTACTATAATTGCTTTCTTTGAAATAATATACTACATCTTCCCCTCCAAATGATTTAGTAGCACACTTAATAACTAACTTAAGTTTACTAATTGGATTATTCAAAATAATATTTTTATATTCAATAAATTTTTCCGTATTTATTTCCTTTATTAATTCTAATATATAAATAATGTTATCTAAATCTAACAGTGCATCTTTAACATCAATAAACTTATCCACAAATTCTTCTTTTAAAGCACAAAAATCTTCTAACTCTAATTGTATTTCCTTTCGAGCATTGCAATTTTTTTCAATCTCTTTGAACTCTCCTTCTATTCTCATAATTAATTTAAATATTCTCTCGTACATTATAGAATCTGCATTTTCTAGTATTTTCTTATATATTAAAAATTTATCATGTTTTGATTCTATAAAATTTATCAAATAGTAAATACATTTATACAATCCTGTTTCTGTAAAAATTAATTTATCATCTCTCTCAAATTCATTAACCAACTTACTCCTTGTGGCTAAAAATACATCTATAAACATTTTCACTCTTTCTTTAGGCATCAATGAAATATAATCTACTAGACTTTTAAAATAGTCATAAACCTTTTCTTCTTCAATTAAATTATCTAATAACTTGTTAAGTTCACCTTTAGTAAAATATTTAATAGAATTAGTTATTACATCAGTCTGTATACTTATAGAATTAATATCTAAATTAATATATAAATCAAACTTTTTTATACAAGCTATTCTCTTATCAAATAATAAATCTTTATCAGAAAATTCTCGTGACAATAGTGAACGTTGTGCAATTACTCTAGGAAATAAACTAGATATTGCATTTAAAAGGTCATTTGCTTTATTTTCATCAATATGCTTGAAATCTTCTAAATATTTTTTACTATTATTATCACTATAACCATAGTTACTTTTAATAGATCCACATATATTCTCTTTATTTATTATCATCCACTCAATAAGCTTAGGTTCTAATACTTGAATTGCAGTTACAGCCATCAAATCTACAGGATTTATTTCTTTATGTACCATATCAAACTTAAATTTAAAAGTATTAATTATCCTATTTATATCTCTTATGTTTTTTATGAAAGGTTCTATACAATGAGTTAGTATATCAATATACTCAACTTTGCGATATGTTTCTAATCCTTTAGTAGTTAATACTTCATAAAACTTACTTAAAAATAGTTCAAAAAGTTTATCTTTATTAATATCCGGAATATCAAAAGGTACTTGTACCATCTTTTCTAAGTATTCTTCTCCATTACAATTTTGAACTGCTTCTAAAGCTCGTACAACTATATCTTTATCCATAGATAATAGATACATAATGTTAGGCAATCCAGCTACTGAATTAACTAATTTAAATATTAATCTTATTTGCTCATTACTTAATCTATCTATATCATCTATAATAACTACAATTTTTCTATTTTGTTCTTTTAATACTTCAATTAATTTTTCTTTTTGAGTTAATATATCTTTCGGTTTATCTTGTAAACCTTGTGCTGCATACTGAGAAGTCATTTTAAATAATCCACTCATGTACTTTCCTACAACTGGAATAGCTTCTGCATAATCAAAAGCATCTGAATAGGCCTCTAATACTCTTCCTAATTTCTCTGTAAGCTCACTTCTATCTTTAACAATAAGTTTATTCTTTAAATGTGTAAAAAATTGATTTATAAGTTGAGTTGAATCTGAAAAATTCCATGGAGCAAAATTCACAATTACTGGTTTTGCATCCTCCTCTATATCTTTAGTTCTCTCATCTATCTCTTTTTGCATCATATTAATTATTGATGTTTTTCCACTTCCCCATTTCCCGTATAATCCAATTGTAAAACTGTCTTCAGAATTAAAACTTAATATGGCATTTGCTAATTGTTTAGCAAAAACTTTTCGTCCTAAAACATCATCATTAAGCTCATTGATTGGTTTATCTGAATTGTACATAACCCACACCCCATTTACATTTTGAATTTTATATAATTTTATACATTAATTGTTTTTTGTAATATTGTATCATATAGTCTGTAAGAGTAAAAGTTTTGGCGTCTTTTACTGATTTAAAAATAGTAATAAAATATCCCTATAAAGATTCTTTGGGGCAGTACAGTTCCTCAAAATTCTTTATAGGGATTTTGTAATTTTTTC
>SVCL01000196.1 GCA_015058405.1 Clostridium sp. | reverse complement strand
TGGTAATTTTAATTGATAAAACTTACAATTAATTGTATAATTCTTATGTAAAATATTTGTTTTTTTCATGTAAATATTTTACTACAAATCCTAACTTCTTTGAGGTTAGGATTTAATTTTTTTCATAGAAAAAGGGCGTCAAACTATTTTTTAGTGCGACAGCCCCGTTTTTTTACAAAACTTCCAATAAACTTAAATAATATACACAAAAACACTTAATAAAGCTACCACCATAAATACAGTTCTTTATTTAAACATTTTTGAATTATTTCTAATTAATGTATTTGTTATCATATATTTACAAAAAAATAAAATGGTGTAATATATAGTTAATAAGCTTATTAAAATGTTTTATTGAAAGGAATGATTTTATATGAAGAAAAAATTTCTAAAAAGTTTATCTATACTATCACTATGTTGTTTAGTTTCAATTCCAGCACTAGCTACAACAGTTCAATACAAGGGTACTAATGTATATTGGGATTATGGAAGAAAATGGGCGGTTTATAGTTATTCTGATGTTCAATCATCTGAATATGATCATTCTGCTACTGCTAATGGAATTGTAGATGATAAAGAAAGGTAAATCAAACAATGAAGAAAGTATCTCTTATTGGTACTGTTCGTTATTTAGGATTTATACTAATAGTAATACAGGGTATATTAATTACCCTATTTACTGTTTTTATGCTAAATAGAACATACCAAAATCAATGGAATAATTATTTACAATCAAGTTCTTCTACAAATATATATCTTAAAGATATATCCGAAAGTTATGCAAACAACATCAGAAACTACTTACATAATCAATCAGCTGAAAAAAATTTATTTATAGCTAGAAAAGATTTAAATTCATCTAATGATGGTTCGTTTTCAGGTTATACTTTTGGTATATATGGAAATATTGAAAACAATAATACTTCTTTTGAATTCTTAGGTAGAAATATCATAAAAAAGGATATGCTTAATAAGCTACTTTCATCTAAAGCAAATGAAAGTACTCTTGGTATAGATAATGGTAGTGTTTATAGTGTCGGTGAAATTCCATCTTTTAGATTTGGAGAAAAAACAGTTTTTAAAAAATTGGACTATTTAATCAATGAAAGTGGTACTATCAATGGAGACTATATTATCCTTGGATTAAAAGATAATGATAAAAATAGTTTTATACAAGGATTATCTTCAGAATGTAATGTTTCTGCTGATAGTTTACTAAAGAAAACCAGTGGTTCTATAAATGATGACGGTCTTGCTAAAACAATATTACTTGTATTCATTTTTGCTCAAATAGCTTTAAACATTGTATATTTTATTATTATTACTATAAAAAATATGAGCACAAGCGGAAAGCTAGCCCTTTTAGGATGGTCAAAACGCTCATATTTTATTGAAACATTAGGAGTATTTTTTAGTTATGCTATTATAAATATTCCTATTCAAATTATAGTAGGAATTCTAGTTTCCGGATGGAATGAAATTACTACTTTATTTATTAGTCATTTTGCATTATATGCACTCATCAATGTTATATTGGTAACATTAGAAATTTCAATTTCAGCTATAATTCAAATTTCTATTAGTCCTTTAAATGCCATTAAAGGTAGAATACCAAAGAACATATTATATGTTTTAGGAATATTCGCATATATCGTTGTAAGTGTAGGGATAGTGTTTTGCGGAACCTATGTGGATGCTCCTATGAAAAAAGTTGCTGATAATGTGCTTATTTCTCAAATGTGGACTAGTGTATCAAAATACGAAATGTTAAAAAATGTTTCCATCGGGAATGATGAAAGCTCTATTACTAACAATTCCAAAAATCTTGATCAAAGTTTTTATGATTGGTATAAAGATATATCTGATGAGGATGGAGTATATCTAATAAAAACAAAATATTATGACAACGTAATCTTAGAAAAATGGAAAAACAACAATGTATATAAAAATATACCTTCAAAACCATTTTGGTACTTTTTATATTCTCCCAACTATATAGAATCTTTAGATTTAAATGTTGATAGCAATACTTTAAACGAAGCAAAATCTGGTACAAAAGTTTACCTAATACCAAAATCATACTCAGAAGATGAAAAAAATAGATTAAAAAGCTGGCTTACAGAATCTTCAACTAAAGGAATAAAAGAAGGAGATATTAGTACAGTATTTAATAAAGAAAAAAATATAAAATTTGTAGAGTACAATCCAAGTTCTAATATGTTTACATGGAATATAAAATCAAACTATGAAAATACATGTGATAATCCTATTATTTATATATGTACACCTGAAAATATGACTTATTTTCAATCAGAAAGTCTTAGAGCTGTTGGATTTGATGGATATATAAAATTTATTAATAAAACAGTTGCTGAAAAATATCTTAATAAAGATATGCTAAAAAAATATAAATTGGATGATAATAATTTAGAATTTACAGATGTAAAAAATTACATTGATGGTTTACAGAAAGATTTATTAACTACAATTACATGGTTTGGATTAGTCTTCTTAATATTAATGTCCATACTTCTAGGTATATTAATTGCTCTTGCAACAGTATACAGAATTGCAAATCAAGAAAAGATTAATGTAAAGAAGTTTTTAGGATATGGATTTATTAATTTATATCACATACCAATCATTATGCTTATATCTGTTATATTCATTGAGCTAACTACTATGGTTATTATAGGTTCCCAATTTGGTTTTCTATTAATGCTTATTCTAGCAATTATTCAGATACTTATTTTTTCAAGATATATGACTAAATGCGAAATTCAAAATATACGTATGGCGTTTAAAGGAGAATAAAATTATGTCAAAAGCAATAGAAGTATTAAATGTTACTAAGAGATTTGGAAAAAGATCTATATTCCAAAATTTAAATTTATCTGTTGAAAGTGGTGAATTTGTTGCATTAGTTGGACCAAGTGGTTGTGGTAAATCAACACTTTTAAATATGATAGGACTCTTAGAATCAAGTGATTCAGGGCAAATTAAGTTAAAAGGAAAAACACTTCCTAAAATAGAAAGTAGAAAAGCTACACTACTAAGACGTAATACTATCAATTACCTATTTCAATCATTTGCATTAATTAATGATATGACAGTCTATCAAAATCTTTTTATAGCACTTAATTTTCTTGATATAACTAATAAAGAAAAAGATTTAAAAATAAATGATATATTGAAGAAGGTTCATTTAGAAGAACTTAAAAACGAAAAAATAAATACACTCTCAGGAGGAGAACAACAACGTGTTGCCTTAGCAAGAACAATAATTAAACCAGGTGATATTATTCTTGCAGATGAACCAACAGGTGCTTTAGATTCGGCTACTGCTGATATAGTATTTGATTTAATTAGGAATCTAAGTAAACAGTATAAAAAGACTGTAATTATGGTTACACATAATAAAGATTTAGCAAATAAAGCTGATAGAATAATTAATATTACTACTTATAAATAATATATATTTTCTATATATAAAAAAACGGGAGTGTCGCATTAGCAATTTAAAAAATTGCTAATGACACTTCTTTTTTTGATGAATATATCTATTTTAGGTTACTAAAAAACTTTAATCTAAAATTTGACGCACTTTAATAAAGGTTCGTAAAAATATATTTTTTTATTATATTTACTACCTTATTTTAGAGAAAATAAATATGTACCAGT
>SVCL01000195.1 GCA_015058405.1 Clostridium sp. | reverse complement strand
CGATTATTTATAGTAGCTTGAACACTTCTATTATAATCCAAAGGGTGAGTTTTTTTTGTATAACCAAATTATTATCCACCCGCATAGCAGGTGGTTTTATGTTTCGCATTTGCTCAACAGACTAAAGTCCATAATAAAAAAGCCTATCAAAATGACTAGGCTTTTTATTTGCAAAATCTATCTTACTTGCTTTTGAGATTCTGAAATGATTAAATCTATTAATTCGCTATATGAAACATTTTTTCCTGCTGCACTCTTTGGGAAAAGACTATTCTTTGTCATTCCTGGTAAAGTATTAACTTCAAGAATGTAAGGAACTTTTTCCTCTGTTATTATCATATCCACCCTAGCATAGGCAGCACATTTTAAAGCTCTAAATGTATCTAATGCCATTTGTTCTACTTCTTTATGAAGACCTTCCTCTAATTCAATTACACATTCATCTGATCCACCATCTTGATATTTTGCTGTAAAATCAAAGAATTCAAATCCTTCACTTGGCTTAATCGCCACAACAGGAAACATTTCATTTCCTAATATAGGACATGTTATTTCTTCTCCCTTTACAAACTTTTCAATCATAACTTCCGAATCCCACTTAAAAGCTTCTTCCACACATTTTGCTATTTCTTTTTCTTCTTTTACCATGAATGTAGCAACACTTGAACCACCGTGTGTTGGCTTAACAAATACAGGATATCCAAGTTTATTAATTTCATCATAATTAATCTCATCTTCTTTTCTAAGATTAATCCAAGGTGCAGTTCTAACTCCAGCAGCTTTTAAAAGTTGCTTTGTCATATCTTTATCCATACAAGCTGCACTACTTAAAGGACCGCATCCTGAATAAGGTATATCTAAAGTTTGAAGTACTGATTGAACTGTCCCATCTTCACCAAATTGACCATGAAGTGCTAATAAAGCAAAATCAATTCCTTTTACTTTTTCTATTATATCTGTCTTTTTATCTATAACTATAGGTACTACTTCATATTTATTCTTATCTATATTTTCAATTATTGATTCTCCACTTTTTAAAGAAATTTCTCTTTCTGAAGAAATTCCTCCCATTATAACACCAACCTTCATCTGGTACCTCCTAAAATATTTCTATTAAATTTATCTACTATAATTATATTCTATCTTTTATACTTGTTTAAGTACCACGACTCTTATAAAAACATTTATAAGTGGTCTACTTTTTTATTTTTTGTAACTCTTTATAATATTTACAATCACTAGACACTGGGCATATTTCACATTTAGGTCTTCTAGCAATACAACATCTTCTACCATGAAATATTAATAAATGATGAGCTAAAGACCACTCTCTTTTAGGCAACTCCTTTTGAAGTTGTTTTTCTACTTCTAAAACATTCTCTGAATCAGCAATTCCTAACCTGTTAGATACTCTAAAAACATGTGTATCTACTGCTATTGATGGTACATTGAAAGCATTTGATAACACTACATTAGCAGTTTTTCTACCAGCACCTGCTAAAGACGTAATTTCTTCCATAGTTCTCGGAACTTCACCATTAAACTTTTCCTTCAATTGATTGCACATCATTATAATATTTTTTGACTTACTCCTGTACAAACCTATTTGTTTTATCCTCTCTTCCAGCTCTTCATTATTAATAGTTAAAAAAGCATCTAAATTAGGGTAATCTCTAAATAAAGTTTTTGTAACCTCATTAACTTTTTTATCTGTTGTTTGAGCTGATAAAATAGTAGCTACTAATAATTGAAATGGAGTTTCATAATTTAATTCACATTTTGCATCAGGATAAGTTTCTTTCAATCCTTCTAATATTCTTTTTGTCCTTGGTTTCACTTTATTAACACCTCTACTTATACACACCTCTGTAGTTCTCTGGTAATAAATTTGCTATTGATTTCATCATTTTAGTTAAACATCTTTCTTCGTACTCATGTTTATCTTCATCTTTCTCTCTTTTATCTAAAACAACAGGATTTCCAAACTTAATTGTAACATCAGCATATTGCCAATCTTCCCCACCCATATCTCCTGACATCGATATAGGTAATAATTTTTCCGTACCACTTATACCTATTGGTATTACTGTCGCCTTTGTAAGTCGTGCAAGTAATAGTATTCCCTTTTTTCCTTCTATCATTGCACCATTTCTACTTCTTGTTCCTTCAGGGAATATCAATAAGCTTTCTCCCCCTTTAACTGTCTTAACCATATTAGTTATGGCTTCTTTATCAGCTGTGTTAGGTCTTATAGGTATTGTTCTTACTATAAGTGTTCCAAGCCTAGTTATAAAGTCCTCCTCAAGTTTTACTCCTGCTACAAAATAGGGATTAAAATCTTCTCTTAATACTTCGTTTAATACCAAGCCATCCGAATTACTTAAATGATTACATATAAATATTATAGGTCCATCTATCTTTTTAAGCTTTTCATAACCATCTATTTTTAAATTAGCATATTTTTTTACATATCCCCTCATCTTAAACTGTGCAAATTTTATAACTACACTTTCAGGCATTAATTTTAATACCTTAACTACTAATGGAGACAACATCCTTACACACCTACCTTTTCCGATTTTTAAACTATTAATATTATATTCCACTTCAATCTAAAAGTCTATGTTTCCATTTTTTACTTTTTAAGCACTATAATTTTTTTTTTACTTTACTTTTTTTAATATAAGAACATTTATTTTTTATTGCAAAAAATATGGTACTGTCACACAAACAGCACCATATTTATTATATTACCATGTCATTGTATATTTTTTGTTTCTTACCTTCTATTTCTATTACTTCTACATCACTTCGTCTAATAATATTTTTAGCAGCAGTTCCAACGGCAGTAGCACTAGATGGCACATTCTTCAGTACTACTGAATTAGCTCCAATCTTTGCTCCATCTCCTACAAATATGGGTCCTAATACTTTAGCACCTGTTCCTATAACAACATTATTCCCAATTGTAGGATGTCTTTTACCTTTATCTTTCCCAGTACCGCCCAGAGTAACGCCATGATATATCGTAACATTATCTCCAATCTCTGCTGTTTCACCTATAACAACACCCATTCCATGATCAATAAACAATCCCTTACCAATCTTAGCTCCTGGATGTATCTCTATACCTGTAAAAAATCTTGAAACTTGTGAACATAGTCTCGCTAAGAAAAATAACTTATGCTTATAAAAAAAGTGTGAAATTCTATAAGCTATTAAAGCATGAATTGATGGATATAATAGAAATACTTCAATCCTACTCCTTGCTGCTGGATCGTCCGCTAATACTCTATTTATGTCATAGATTAAATTTCTAAACAAATTTTACAACTCCTTTGTTTTCTCATTAATCATATATACCCATAGATATATACTTTTCCCCTCCATCTGGTGCTACAGCTAACACCTTTTTACCTTTTTCTAAAGTTTTAGCAATTTGTATTGCTGCATATATTGCTGCACCCGATGAAATACCAACTAATATTCCTTCTTTTTCTGCAAACTCCTTTGCTGTTTTTATAGCATCGCTATCTGAAACTTTAACTATTTCATCTACATATTTTCCTTCATAAACTCCTGGTATAAATCCTGCTCCTATACCTTGAATTTTATGTGGACCTGGCTTTCCACCGCTTAATACTGCTGAAGACTCTGGTTCAACTGCTACTGCCTTAACTGTTGGAATCTTTTCCTTTAATTTTTTAGCCACACCTGTAATAGTTCCTCCACTACCTACTCCAGCAACAACGTAATCTAAATCATTTATATCATTATATATTTCTTCAGCTGTTGTTTCATAATGCTTTAATGAATTTGCAACATTCTCAAATTGTTGAGGTATAAAGTACCCTTCTTTTTCTGAATACTCAAGTGCTTTATCTATAGCACCTTTCATTCCCTTTGTACCATCTGTTAATATAAGTTCTGCCCCATAAGCCTTAATTAAATCTCTTCTTTCCTTACTCATTGTTTCAGGCATTACAATTATTACTTTGTACCCTTTTAATCTTCCCACTAAAGCTAATCCTATTCCTGTATTTCCGCTAGTTGGTTCAACTATAGTTGTTCCTTCTTTTAATAACCCTTCTCTTTCTGCTTTTTCAATCATTCCAAGTGCTGCTCTATCTTTTACGCTTCCTCCTGGATTACTTTTTTCTAACTTTACATAAACATCTGCATAATCTTTTCCTATCAAATCACTATTTACCTTTAAAATTGGTGTTCTGCCTATTAATTCTAATGCATTATTATATATCATTTAAAATTCCTCCTTAAAATTATTCTTTAAAAACTACTATAAAAGAATTTAGTAATATTAGTAATAAAAATAAAAATAAAAAACTCCGCTTCTATATAAAATTATAGAGGCGAAGTAAACATCCGTGGTTCCACTCTAATTGAATTTGATTACAAATTCCACTTTCAAAGTACATTAAAATACTTTTTCACTATAACGGGTGATACCGGAAAATCCTACTTTGCATTTCAAATCTCAACTCAAAAGGGCACTTCACATAAAATTTAGATAAAAAGCTCTCAACATAACTTTTCTCTCTGTAATCCTTATTAAATGCTACTTTTCTTTTTCATAGTTTTTAATTCCTAGTATTTTTGTATTCTTTAAATTCATCTTATACCTATATCCTAAAAATGTCAACTTTTTTATACAATTTATTTTTATATACCTGTTCCTTTTTTATTTTTTTTCTTCCATAATGGATATAAGACTTCATCTATAATATCATGTATCTGCACTATTCCAACTAATCTGTCTTCTTCATCTACTACCGCTGTAGATAATAAGTCGTATTTTGCAGCTTGTTCTATTGCTTCTTCAATCGGCGCATCATGTTTCACTGTAGTTATATTTTCTTCCATTATATTCTTCAACTTAACAGATGGTTCCTTTAATAATAAATCTTTCAATATTACTAATCCTTCTATTTTATCTTCTTCATCTGTTACATAAATATAATACATAACATCTTCATCTGGATCCATTTCCTTTAATATTTCAATAGTCTCTCCAACTGTTACGTTTAAACCAAAAGAAATAAAATCTTTAGACATCATACTACCTACTGTTTCATCTTCGTATTTTAATAATTCTTTTACTTCTTCTGCATCTTCCTTCTCTAAGTTAAAAAGAACTTTATCTCTTTCTTCTCCTTCAAGTTCATCTAACAAGTCAACAATTTCATCATTATCCATGTTTTCTAGTAACTCAACAGTCTTAGTAACAGAAAGATTTTTAATAATACTACCTCTATATTCATCTTCTATTTCTTCAAAAGTATCTGCAGCTAAATCTTCATCTAAAGCTTCAAATACCTTTTTTCTAGATTTATCATCTAAATCTTCTAGTATATCTGCAAGATCTGCTGGGTGAAGTGTAGATAATTTTTTATATGGCACAGATAATTGCAAATTATTATTAATCATTTCAACAGATTCTACATCATCCCACATTAAAACCTTATCATCATATTCCTTGCCTAAAACTTTATATACTATCTTTCCTAATCTAGGCATACCTATTCTTCTAAATCTAGCTGCAGCACCTGTTTCTACTGCCACTACTCTATATTCACCAGCTATTTCTGCAATCCTTAAATCATTAACTCGTACAACTTGCTTACCATTTATATCTACAATCTTTTTATCTAAAAGATTTTGTGATAAAAGATATGAATAAGTTCTTGGTAATATTTCTCTACTTCCTATAGTTTTGATTACAACTTTATCACCATCTTCATAAAAATTAATATTTCTAAATTCATAGTGAAAAGTCACTCCATCTTTTTTCAACTTGTATCCTATAACTCTTGGATACCCTTCATCTGTAGTAACATAGATATCTTTTAATTCTCCAATGTTATCATTAAACTCGTCATATATCTTATTACCTAAAATTTGAGTGTACAAAAAAACTACTAATCTTTTCATGATATGCTCCTCCCTTTTTCTCTGAAGGAAACTCATAGTTCTTCTATAACTAATGTATGATTCCTCCTAAGAAATTGTGCTATTCGGTTTTGGCTTCAACTTATTATGAGGTCCTTCATCCATTACTTACACCACCCTTTTTTAATCATAAAATTAGCAGACCCTTAGTCTGCCTACGTTTATCTATCTTCTATTATAGTACATATAGAGAAAAAGGCAATAATAAAGTATCTTTATAGTTTAAGTTTATACTTATTTCTTAGTGTAAAATTACTGTAGGAAAAAAATAAAAGAGACTAGCTCCGTATGTTATTATTAAATTACAACCAAAAAAAACATACAAAGGAGCTAACCTCATGAACATTATACAACAAGTAATTGAAAAAATCACT
>SVCL01000194.1 GCA_015058405.1 Clostridium sp. | reverse complement strand
TCTTCTCTAATATTAGACCAGTTCATGGAGTTACTATGACTTCTGCTGACTTCTGATAGTTCAGCTACATATCACTATGTAGGTTGCTATATTAGAAATTCATCTTTGTTTACAGCTTATCTATCAGACCTCCCCAGGTAAGAACAACAACCTTCTTCTCATATATCTGCTACATTTACTCCTAAGGGTTTGGGTAGTGTTGGACTTTGTTTTGCAAACTCGTCCGCCCTTAGCAAGCCTCATATGTAGTTCGTGTCCCTCAGACCAAGAATTTGCCTTAGGCTTCCTTCAGATTCCATCTCACGATGGACACCCTTGCCCTTGACTAGTGGTTCCCACTACCAAGCCCACAACGGACTTTCACCGTCGAGTTGTTGCCCATGCTGGACACACAAAAAAAACTATTGTATAATGAAAAATTCTCATTATACAATAGTCTTATTTAGCCTATATTAAATTATATTTTACCAATAATTTCTTGATAAATTTATCTTATAAGTTGTCTCAGTTCCATCTGCAGCTTTAACAACTATTGGTATGCTAAATGAATCTTTATAGCTTGATAATCTTAATGTTCCTGAATAACTGTTGCTTCCAACTTCTTTACCAGCAACTGATACTATTTTAGCATTACTATCTTCTGTTTCAAGATTAATACTTAAACTTGTAGTGTAGTAATTAATTGTAGCATTTATTTCATTATTATCTAACCAACCTAAAACATCTGTTCCACTTATTACAAACTTAGATAAATTTGTATTTGAGCTTACTACTGGATCCGGCTTTGGATCTGGTGTTGGTGCTGGTGCTGGTGCATCACCTGTCTTTGTAGTTATAGCCTTAATTGAAAGACTCTTAGGGCTTGTACCACTTGCATTTAAGTCAGTAACATTATTACCCTTTATAACAAAACTTTCACCCTTATTAGCTTCAGCTGTATATACCTTAGGGTAAGACTCTTCATCACCAAGAGCTACTGCTGTATTTGACTTAGAACCATCTAAAGTTACTATGATAGCACCTTTTCCTGTTGGTAAGCTAAATGCATCAGTTTTTACAGTAGTATATCCTGAATGATCAACATTACCAGTCTTTAAAACTTTTTTATTACTTAAATCTATAGTGTTGTTTGTATATGGTGCATAACTAACTTCATAAGCTGCTCCTGCTGATTCAGTCATAAACATAACTCCATCTAATTGATTATATCCTTCACTAAAATCATATACATTAGCATAACCTAATTTGCTTGTACCATCTCCATATACATTTACAATTCCATATGGATCATATTGATATAATTTTTGATTTTCCTTTGCATCTTTAACACCTGAAAAACAAGTATTCATATTGTATTGTGAGTTTAAGAAATATTTATCTTCATATGATACCCAGAAATATCCTTTATCTCCCCAGCTAGTTCCCCAGCTATTTTTAACTAGCCAAGCACCATTGTTACTAGGTTTATTTTTAAAGTTATTCTTTGAATAATTATCATCCCAACCAACAACTAATACTGCGTGATTTGGTTGTAATCCATCTTTGCCACAATAATATCCATTTGTAGAAGCATTATAGTAAGAATCATCATGATGATATCCAGTGTTTACACTTCCATATTTCTTTATTGCATTCTTTATAGTTGTTTTATCTCCATTAACATATACTATATCTGTTACATTCTTTTTTGTCTTTGCTGTATTGAAATTACTTGGCTTCTTACCTCCCTTATATCCATAATAAGGAATATCAGATTCTAATTTTGGTCCATCCCATGATGTAAAATATCCAGAAGACATTATTTCATTTCCTCCAGCATTATCTGCTCTTTGCCAACCTATTCCTTTAGAATTTGGCATAGCCCACCATCTTAAATGTTCTTCAGAAAAATCACTTTCAGCTTCCCCTGTGCTCATTAAGTGATGTTCTAAATTCCCCATTGCAGCAAAAGTCCAGCAAGTTCCCAAATTCATTTGATTTTTTACCTTAGAGGTACTAATTCCTCTTGGATCATATTTTGCTTCTGTTCCCATTCTAAATGGTGTTCTTATAGTAGTTTTATTAAAGTTATGAGGCATTGCTATAATACCATCATTAACCCTCTTTATATCTTCTACAGCTGAAGCTGTAATTGGTGAAGTAGTTGCTAACGCTGACATTGTTAATGCTAACGCTAAAATGCTTTTTATTGATTTACTTTTCATGTAAACCCCCCCTTTTTTCTTATTATTACTCTTTTTACCTTTTTTGTCTATATGTATCATTATTTTTTTTGTTTCTTTAATTTTTAGATTTAAAAACTATTGTTAATTGAATATTTATCAAAAATATCATGTTATTATTAAACATTTGTTAATTTCAACTTGCATCGCACTATTAGTTTATTTGTTTTATTTAATATAATAAAATTTTACTGAAAACGTTATGATAAAATAAAAGAACTAGATTTATAATAAAAACTTATTTTTTAAATACTATATAAAATATTTACACATAAAAATAAGTTCTTTTGATTAATCTTATTTTTTTACAAAAAAAAACACCTAACTAAAATGTTAGATGTTTTTGGCGGAGAATCCGGGATTTGAACCCGGGCGCCAGTTGCCCGACCTACGCCCTTAGCAGGGGCGCCTCTTCAGCCACTTGAGTAATTCTCCATGTGCCTTCTATAAAAAATTTTATATGGCGGAGAGATAGGGATTCGAACCCTAGGTACCCGTGAAGGTACGCCGGTTTTCAAGACCGGTGCCTTAAACCAACTCGACCATCTCTCCTTGCTGACATAAATAAGTATAACAAGATTAGTCATAAGTGTCAATAACTTTTTTATATTTTTTTATTTTATATTATTTTCCTCTCTTATATTATATAATTGAATTATAAACTTATTGGAGGTGCTTATGTTTTTATACGTTTCAGACTTAGATGGTACACTACTCAACAACAACGCACTAGTGTCTACAAAAAGCAAAAATCTTTTAAATAAATCTTTAGAAAATAATATTAATTTTACAATAGCTACCGCAAGAACTCCTGCTACTGTATCAAAATTATTAAAAGATATAAATTTAACTTTACCTATAGTTACTATGAATGGTTCTACAATTTATGATTTAAAAAATGATACATACTTATATTCTATTTCTCTTGAAAATAACTTAATTCCTGTTATCCAAAACTTAATTGATTCTGAAAACTTAAATGCCTTTGCTTATACCTTGAAAGATAATCATTTATTTGTTTACCATAATAAATTGACTAGTCCACATCAAATAAAGTTCTACGAAGAACGTAAAGGTAGTAAATACAAAACATTTATAGAAGGATCTATCCCTTCTAACTGTAAAGTTCTTTATTTTACTATTATGGACTTCGAAGATAAGGTAAACTCTCTATACGATAAATTACAAGGAATAACAAATATATCTTGTGTAAAATATAGAGATACATATGATAAAAAAATTATGAACTTAGAAATTTATCATACTTCTTCGTCTAAGGCTAACGCTATTAATTATCTAAAAAATTATTTTCATTTTGATAAATTAATTACATTTGGTGATAATTTAAACGACATTCCAATGTTTGAAATATCTGATGAATGTTATGCTGTAAAAAATGCAGCTGAAGAACTAAAGAAGATCTCTACTGATGTAATTGGAAATAATAATGATGATGCTGTTGCTAAATTTATATTTGAACATTCAAATAAATAATTTTATACAACAAAAAAACCTCAATGAAAATTGAGGTTTTTTAATGGCGGAAAGATAGGGATTCGAACCCTAGGTACCCGTGAAGGTACGCCGGTTTTCAAGACCGGTGCCTTAAACCAACTCGACCATCTTTCCAAATGCTACTTCGTTAGTATAACAAGATATTTAACCACTGTCAATACTTTTAAATAAAATCTCTAAAAAATTTTATTTCTTAGAGATTTTATTTAAACTTTAAAGTTCTGCTGTGATACTATATTTTTATTTTTTACTAATTATCTTCCAATCTACCATGCTTTTCGTATCTACTTATTCTATCTACCTTGTTTTCTTCATTTACAAAAACAACCTTAGGTTTATGGTCTTTAGCTTCATCACTATTTAGTTCACAATAAGACATAATTATTACCTTGTCACCTACTGAAACACATCTTGCTGCTGCTCCATTTAAGCAAATCATTCCTGATCCCTTTTCTCCAGCTATAGTATAAGTTTCAAATCTTTGTCCATTATTTACATCTACTATTTGAACTTTTTCATATTCTAAAATTCCCGCTGCTTCTAATAATTCTGTATCTACTGTTATACTTCCTACATAATCTAACTCAGCTTGAACCACTGTTGCCCTATGTATTTTTCCCTTTAACATTGTTATATTCATTTCTTTTTTCTCCCTTATACTTCATATATAAAATTATCTATTAATCTTGTTTTTCCTATATATACAGCCATTGCTACTAAAACTGTACCTTCTATTTTTTCTACATCTCTAATTGATAATGCATCAACAACTTGTACATAATCTATCTTTGCAAGCTTTTCTTCTGATATTTTATCTTTGATAGCCTTAATAACATTATTACTATCTCTTTCTCCAGCTTCAACTAAAGCTTTACCTACCTTTAATGACTTACTTAATATTAATGCTGCTTTTCTTTCTTCAGCACTTAAATAAGTATTTCTTGAACTCTTAGCTAGTCCATCCTCTTCTCTAATTATTGGACATCCTACTATCTCAATATCCATACTTAAATCTCTAACCATTCTCTTGATAATAGCTAATTGTTGAGCATCTTTTTGACCAAAGTAAGCTTTATCTGGAGTAACTATATTAAATAACTTACTAACAACAGTACAAACTCCACTAAAATGAATAGGTCTACTCTTACCACATAAATTTTCTGTAAGACCAGTCATATTGACAGAAGTACAAAAATCATCAAAATACATTTCTTCCTTAGTAGGATTAAATACTATACTTGCCCCTGCATCACTACATAAAGCTGTATCTCTCTCTATGTCTCTAGGATAACTTTCTAGATCTTCTGTAGGTCCAAATTGTATTGGATTAACGAAAACACTAACAACTACTCTATCATTTTCACGTACAGCTCTATCAATTAAGCTTTTGTGTCCTTCATGTAAATATCCCATAGTTGGTACTAATCCAACAGTTAATCCTTCCCTCTTCCAAGCCTTTACAGCATCTCTAACATCTTTTATACAACTTGTAACTTTCATTATTTTCGCCCCTTAATATAATTTTTCTATAACTTCATCATCTATCTTAAAAGTGTGTTTTTCTTCTGGAAAAGCTCCACTCTTTACTTCTTTAACATACTCACTAAAAGCATTTCTCATGTTAGTTCCCACATCTCCATATACTTTTACAAACTTTGGAGTAAAATCAGTAAATAAACCTAACATATCTTGATAAACTAATACTTGTCCATCGCATCCATTTCCAGCACCAATACCTATAGTTGGTATACTTAACTTATTAGTAATAAATTCTGCAAGCTTAGCTGGTACACATTCTAAAGTTACAGCAAATGCACCTGCTTCTTGTACAGCTAAAGCATCTTCCAAAAGCTTTTTAGCCGCTTCCTCATTCTTTCCTTGAACCTTAAATCCACCAAAAGCATTTACAGATTGAGGTGTAAGTCCAATATGAGCCATAACAGGTATTGAAGCATTTACTATTGCTCTTATATGCTCCTTAAACTCAACACCGCCTTCTAACTTAACAGCTTGAGCTCTTCCTTCTTTCATTAATCTTCCTGCATTTTTTACAGCATCATAAATCGATGTTTGATAAGACATGAAAGGCATATCTGCAACTACAAGTGCATTTTTAGCACCTTTTGCTACAGCCTTAGTATGATGAATCATGTCTTCCATAGTTACAGATAAAGTATCTTCATAACCAAGACAAACCATTCCTAATGAATCTCCTACTAGAATTGCATTTATTCCAGCTTCATCAATAAGTTTTGCTGTAGAATAATCATACGCTGTAAGCATTGCTAACTTTTCTTTTTTAAACTTAGCTTCTTTAAAAGTAATACTTGTATTCTTCATTATTTATTCTCCTATCATATCCTCTATTTTTTTATAATCCCTATTCATGTTTTTAGTCTTAGCTATTTCAAGTAACTTCCTAGATAATATCTTATATAATTCTTTTTCATCACACTCTAAACATTCTAAATGTTTCTTTACTGTTAATTCATCCCCTCTTTCAAGAGGTCCAGTTAAACTATTAATAAAACCTAATTTTATATTTTTAACGTTGTTTAACATCAATGGATATAAAGCTTTAATAGCCTCTTCTTCTTGAAATCCACAATCTATTAAAAGCTTAACTCCTTCCTTCATTAAAGCTAAAACATGATTACTTACAAAAACAGAAGCAGCATGATACTTAACCTTATCCTCTGATGAAATAATTTTAAATTCATTACCTAAGATGTTTAACAAATCTACTATTTTATTTAACTTCTCTTTTGAACCTTCAATTGTAAAGAAAGCCTCATTTAATTTTTTATAGGAATTATATTTATCGCTGAACGCGAACATTGGATGTATTGAATAGCCATATGAATCATAGCTATCAATATTAGAAAATACTTTTGAAGATAACGAACCACTGCAATGGCAAATGATTTTATTTTTTATAGACCACATTTGTATGTCATTCCATACATCTTTAACAGCATCATCAACTGTTGTTATGAAAATAGTATCACATTCTTTTAACAAATCTTTTATACTAGAAAAATACCTTGAACTCGTAAATTCAGCAGCATCCTTAGATGATTCCAAATTTCTACTGTAATAACCTATAACGGTTAAATCTTTATTAACAAAGTATTTCCCTAAAGAAAAACCTACCTTACCAGCTCCTACGAAACCAATTTTCATGTTATCACCTCCAAAATTAGAGTGTAATACATAACTATTTCATATGAATACAAAACGTCTAAAATATTAACAATGGTGTAGCTTCCAAAAATACCACCCTATATAACAATTTACCATATATGATTTTTTTTGTCTACGACTTGTTAAATGAAATTATGGATGAAGAATTACAAGGTGAAATTATAGGAGGACTTAACACTATAGATATGAAAGAACCACCATTTACTTCAGGCGGTAGATGTAAAGTAATGTAATATCATATATTTGAATTTTTTAACCTAATATAAAATAGACTGACAATTATATGTCAGCCTATTTTATTAGGTTCAATTATTTTATAACATCACATCTAAAGAATGGTTTTAAAGCTTCTGGAACTACAACAGAACCATCTGCTTGTTGATAATTTTCTAATACAGCTGCAACTGTTCTACCTATAGCAACACCTGAACCATTGATTGTATGAACAAATTGTGGCTTATCTTTTGGATTTTCTCTATATTTTATATTAGCTCTTCTAGCTTGGAAATCTTCAAAGTTAGAGCAGCTTGAAATTTCTACATATCTATTGTAGCTTGGCATCCAAACTTCAATATCATACTTTAATGCAGCAGTAAATCCTAAATCACCTTTGCATATTCTAACTATTCTATATGGTAACCCTAATCCTTGAAGTACTGATTCAGCATCTACAACCAACTTATCTAATTCTTCATAGCTTTGTTCTGGCTTACAGAACTTAACTAATTCAACTTTATTAAATTGATGTTGTCTTACTAATCCTCTTGTATCTCTACCTGCAGAACCTGCTTCTGCTCTAAAACAAGCTGAGTAAGCAGCATATTTTAATGGAAGATCTGCTCCAGCTAAAACTTCATTTCTATGCATATTAGTTACTGGAACTTCAGCAGTTGGAATTAAGAAGTAACCATTATTTTCAACCATGAAAGCATCTTCTTCAAACTTAGGTAATTGTCCTGTTCCTGTCATACTA
Source organism: Clostridium sp. (assembly GCA_015058405.1). Taxonomy (GTDB): domain Bacteria; phylum Bacillota; class Clostridia; order Clostridiales; family Clostridiaceae; genus Clostridium. Next base: position 4,206 of record SVCL01000194.1, on the reverse strand, counting down.
TCTCTGTTTGCCATGTAAGGAGGTAATATTTCAGTATATCCGTTTTCTGAAGTATGTTTATCTAAGAAATAATTTATAATAGATCTTTCTAGTCTTGCACCTAATCCCTTATAGAAAGTAAATCTTGAACCAGCAACTTTACCTCCTCTTTCAAAATCTAATATATTTAAATCTGTTCCTAAATCCCAGTGAGCTTTTGGTTCAAAATCAAATTTTGTTGGTTCTCCCCATCTTTTGATTTCTACATTATCTTCATCAGTTTCTCCTTCTGGAACAGCTGGATTAGGTATATTAGGTATTCTAAGCATTATATACTTAATCTTTTCATCTATTTCAGCATTTTTAACATCAAATGCTTTTATTTCTTCACCAAGTGTTCTCATTTCTTCCATTATAGAAGTAACGTCTTCACCTGCTTTTTTCTTCTTAGGAATTTCAGCAGAAACTTGATTTCTCTTGCTCTTTAAAGCTTCAACTTCTACAAGTATCTTTCTTCTTTCTTCATCTAATGAAACAAGTTCATCGATTACTGAAACTTCAAAATCTTCTCCTCTATTAGTTAATGCTTTTTTTATCTCTTCTGGATTTGTTCTTATTCTTTTTAAATCTAACATTACTCTCTTTGCCTCCTATAAAAATATAAATAAAAAAGAGCCTATTCCCCTAAAAAGGGACGAAAGACTCCGCGTTGCCACCCTAATTGATAGATAAATCTATCTATCCTCTTAAAAAATTTAACGATTTCCCGTTCTGCTCATCACAGACCCTCCAAGGTGGATTCATAATAACTAATTGTTAGTTCACACCAACCACTAACTCTCTTAAAATTAAATTACTACTACTAGCCTTATCAACAGTTTAATATTTCATTAACATTACTATATAACACCTGATATTTCTTGTCAATATTTTACTAGCTTATTTTATTTTTTTCTATTTTTCTAGTACAAATTATGTCAATTCCAGTATTAAGTATGTTTTTACATATTATATCTCCTATATTTATAGGAGTGCTTACATATATTCTTCCAATAACTTTAGAGAATTCAACAAACAATTCTCTTTCAACAGCTTCACTACTTTTTACTGGTACAACCTTGTTCTTAGTATCGCCTTTTATTCTAACTAGACTTGTGAATACCTCTTTCATTTTTGCCTCCTACACTTCATCAAACTCTTTTATTCTACTAATCCAAACCTTTGACTTATTTGAATCTTCTACAATTTCATTTGGTCTCTTATCCATTTCTCTAGCCAATATATTAATTATCTTTCTAACACAATAAGATCCATGACAATTTCCTAGTGCAGCTCCAGTTCTTCTCTTTATACCTTGTACTGTTCTAGCACCTAAAGGTCTTCTTATAGCATCTACTATTTCACCTTCTGTTATTTCATTACATGCACAAATTATATTTCCATATCTTTTATCTACAGATATTAATTCATTTCTTTCTTCCATGCTCATATCTCTAAATCTATATACTTCTCTTCTTTTATCAATAAAACTTTTCTTTTCTTTTATATTTAGATTTGTTGCTATAGAATTACTTATACTTTGTGCTATAGCAGGAGCCATTGTTATTTTTCCGTAATGAGTTCCTGTAACTCTTATATATCCTTTATCAATATGGCTATCATCAATAACAACTGAATCTTTATTATAAACATCAGTAAATATATTATTTATATTACTTTTATTAATTCCTGGGATCAATATATTTACATACTCTAATCCATTATTTACATCTACAGCCTCAGGATTTTTTATTCCAATGATAACTCCATCAGTTATATTAGGAATGTTTAAAACAAAAGTAGAATCATCTAATACTTTTATAACAACTTTATCTAAACATTTATCTATATTATCATTAATTAAATAATAACTCATATTCTTTGATTGTTTACTAGAAATATTTTTTTTATTATCTTCCTCATTATCCGTAACATATACTTCATTAGTAATAGTATTTACTACCACCCTACAAGTAAATTTATTTTTATTAGTTGTTACCTTAAATCCTTTATTAATATTACTTATATTTAATACTTCTTCTTCAAATCTGAAATTCACTCCATTTTCGGCTGCAACTTCAGCATAAGCTATAGCTAAATCATATGGAGCAATAATAGCTACATTTTCTGAATATAATGCCTTTTTTACATCTATATTTAAATTAGGTTCTATTGTTAGAGCTTCTTCTTTATCTATAAGTCTTACCTTTTCAATTTTTCTTTCTAAAGATCTCTCATACATCTTTTCTAACTTTTTAACATTTTCATCATTATCCGCTATTCTTAAAGCTCCAACTTTTTTATATGGAACTTTAAATTTATTACAAGCTTCTTCTACTAGTTTACTCCCAACCTTCTCTAGCACAGACATAATTGGATCTGAAGTTTCAGAACCATCATATACTACTGATGTATTAGCAAATGATATATCATCTGCTATGTCATAATCTCTTTCTATTAATGCTATATTTAAGTTATACTTAGCCATTTCATATGCTACTGAACAACCTATTATTCCCCCTCCAAGGATTAAAACATCGTAATCCATATCTTACCTCCTAAGATTCTTTATTCTATAATAAACTTCTTTTCCTTTAATTCATTTAATATTAAATCCATATTTTCTTGTGTATCAGTCGATATAGTGTGAATATGTACTCCATTAGTTAATAAAGACAGTAATTTAGCTTCATTATTTTCATATCTTCTTTCAAATTTCTCTAAATCATTCAAGTTTTTTATCATTAATAATCCTTTAATTTCTCCGTATAAAGGATGTTCCACAATTACATCTTCTACTATTCCCCCATACTTTACTATAATATTAAGCTCTTCTATCATTCTTGTATCATTATGAGTTACTGCTATTATCTTCTTTATTCTATCGTTATTTCTTGCTACAATATATCCTTCTGGAGTTGCAATTATATTCTTACCAGCTGCTCTTAATATAGCAATATCTTTCACGATTATTTGTCTTGTTACATTATAATTATTAGCTAAAGTCGTTCCTTTTAAAGGTTTACTACTCTCTATTAGCTGCCTTAATATATCCTCTCTTCTTTCAATAGAATTCATTATATTTCTCTCCAATCAATTATTATCGTCACATTCTTTTATTATCTTAAGATATATATTATTACCCTTATATTTATAATGATGCTTTTCTATAGCTTCCAGAAATTCCTTATCGTATTGATTTATTTCTTTTAATATTTTTACTGACTTCTGAGGATGATTATAATATATATCAATTTTTTTATTATAATCATATTTTCTTAATCTTCCCCTAGTTAACTTATCCAATATAACTATCACTGATTTTTCAATTATATTTAACTTTCCATTTATCTTTCCTACATCATGTAATAATGCTATTTTAGCCATCTTATATCTATTTACATTAAGCTCGGCATTCTTCTTCAATGCATCCTTACAAACTCTTATAGAATGTTGTTGTTCAGATAAGCTTAATTTTAAGAAGATTTTCTTTTCATCCTCATTTAAATACTTATTTATTATTTCTTCATCTAATGGTTTAAACCAAGCAGTCACTCCCCATAAAAATTGCTTTATTCTATAAGTAAACATATTTAATTCTTCCTTATTTACTGCATAATCTACCTTTATATTATCATTATAAAAAGTCATTATCAATTTATTATAATTTTTATTTTTTTATAAAACAAAAAAAGTTATGAATTAAATTCATAACTTTATCAAATGGTGGAGATAAAGAGATTCGAACTCTTGACCCCCTGCGTGCAAGGCAGGTGCTCTCCCAACTGAGCTATACCCCCATATGGTGGACCTTCAGGGACTCGAACCCCGGACCTACCGGTTATGAGCCGGTTGCTCTAACCAACTGAGCTAAAGATCCAATTAATTACCTGGCAACGTCCTACTCTCCCACACGGTCACCCATGCAGTACCATTAGCGCTGTAGAGCTTAACTGTCCTGTTCGGAATGGAGAGGAGTGTTTCCTCTACGCCATCATCACCAGATTACATAAGTTATTGTATCATGTATTAACCATTCTGTCAACAACTTTTTTCAAAGATTTTTTTATTCTTTGAAAATTGCACACAGTATATTCATATCCTTTTTTATTGGTCAAGCCCTCGACCTATTAGTATTAGTCAGCTGAATATGTTACCATACTTACACCTCTAACCTATCAACCTTGT
>SVCL01000193.1 GCA_015058405.1 Clostridium sp. | reverse complement strand
GTTTCTATTACATTAAGCTATCCTAAAGATGCTTTTCAAAATGATGGAGCATTAAAAACTTTTATTTCACTAGATACTTCATTAGAACCATTAGACATCTTAACTCAATATACAGACCGTTGGGCTATTGAACCATTTTTTGGAAATTGTAAAACCTACTTAGGACTAGATGGCTATCAAGTTAGAAGTGAAAAAAGTATCAATAGATATTTAGTAAAAATGCACTATTATAGTATGTATATAATATAACATAAAATATCAAAAAGAGGTATAAATTACATAAAATAAATGAAATATAGCGAATATCTATATTGTCGATATTGCTTTTTGGAATGATAGTTGTATTTAAATAAAAATATGATTCAAAACGGAATAAGTATATGTTAAAATGGTTTCATAATAAATAATTATTGTTTATTAGAAATAATTATTTTTTAATGGAGGATGTTATGGTTAAGGGTAGAATACATTCAATAGAATCAATGGGACTTGTAGATGGACCAGGAGTTAGGGTAGTGGTATTTTTTCAAGGATGTGCATTAAGATGTAAGTATTGTCACAATCCAGATACATGGGCTACAAATTTGGGAGAGGAATATACTGCTGAAGAACTTGTAAGAAAGATAAAAAGATTCAAGCCATATTTTGAAAAAAGTGGCGGAGGAGTTACTTTTTCTGGTGGAGATCCATTAAGACAACCAGAATTTCTTTTAGAAGTGTTAAAACTTTGTAAGGAAAATGATATAAATACTTGTTTAGATACAGCAGGATTTGGATTTGGAAATTATGATGAAATATTAAAATATACAGATTTAGTTCTTTATGATATTAAGGATATTACAAAAGAAGGGTATAAAAATGTAACATTAAGAGATATGGATGAAACTTTAAACTTCTTAGAAGCTATGAAGAAAAATAATACAAAGATGTGGATTAGACATGTAGTAGTACCAGGGTTAACAGATGGAGAAGAACATATAAGAAAATTTAATGAATACATAAAAGATATTCCAAATGTAGAAAAGGTAGAATTATTACCATATCATTTGTTAGGTGTTAATAAATATGAAAGTTTAAATATACCGTATCCATTAGAAGGAACTCCTGAAATGGATAAGGAAATATGCAAAGAATATAAAAAATTAATTACTAAGTAGAAATAAGAGGATATATCAAAAGCATGCATTTTGATATATCCTCTATTTAAATATTAAGGTTATTTTTATCATTCTTTGCGTTTTGTTTTTCTTCGTATTTTCTTTTAGAACTTTCATATTTCTTTGGATCAAAAAAAATACATAAACTTAAAAATAAACCAATAATTATTCCTACCATTTTTGATTTGAATAAAAGAGTAAAACTAATAGCTAGGCCTATAAAGGCTAGTAAAGAATTTAATAAGTTTCTTGATGTAAAGTTCATATAAACATCTCCTTATAAGAGTATTTATTTAATTATACACAATTATGTATACTATTACAAATAATGAAAATATAAAGTGATTTTTAGAAATAAATACTCTTATGTTAAAATATAATTATAAGGAATGGAGGGGGTTGAATGAGGAAGTTTCTTATAAGAACATTTATGTCGTTTTCTATTATATTTATTTTAATGTTTGGCTCAACAATGTTTTTAGAATATAGAAATAAAGCTAAATTGCAAGAACAAGTTAAAGTAGAGTGTCAGATTAAAGATAATGAAATAGTAGTACCAGATATGCCAAGTAAGGTAGAGGCTAATTTAGAGTTTTCGGAATTTTATTTTTTTACAGGGCTTACAATTAGTTTTCTTGCGCCAATACTTTTTTTACATTATGGTGGTATTGAAATTATAAAGAAGAGAAATTTAAAAAGCAAAGTAAAGGAAGGCGTATTATTAATTTTAGTTTATGGAATATTTTCTGAAGTTTTAATATTTCCTAAGATATTATTCAGCAGCTTTTATAGATTAAGGTTAGTAGGCCTTAGTTCTCAGAGTTTTACTGGTTTTATAGGTGATTATGTTAAAGGGAATATAGAGGATTTATTAATTTTGATGCCAGTAGGAATAATTATATATCTTATATATATGAAGAAAAAGAATTGGTATATATGGATGGCCGCTATAATTATAATTGTAAGTATTGGTGGAAGTTATATATATCCTTATATAGATGAATATACAAATGAGCTTGTGGATATGGAAGAAGGAGAACTAAAGGAAAAATTGATTTTGTTATCAAAAGAAGCAGGTATAGAAAATTTAGAAATAAAAGTTATTCCAAAAAGTTATAAAACTAATAGTATGAATGCTTACATGACAGGAATACATAACAGTAGAAGAATTGTTTTTTGGGATACTACACTAAATCAACTAAGTGAAAAGGAGATATTATCGGTAGCAGCTCATGAAATGGGACATTATAAATTGAATCATATTAGAAATTCTATGATTTTAGAAATGATAGTCTTAGTATTAACGGTAATATTAGTTCATAATATACTTTTAAAGATAAAAGGAAGAGAATATAGAACAATAGATAATTTACCTTTTATATTGGTAGTGTTTAATATATTATCTATTCTTATATCACCATTGGAGACAGGTTATTCTAGAAAAATAGAAACACAAGCTGATAACTTTGCAATGGAAGTAACAAAAGATCCTGTAACTAATGGAATGCTAGAATTAAGATTTATAGAAAGTAATTTAACGCCTGTTGATGTAAACAAGTTTTATAAGTGGATGGCATATGATCACCCTACTTGTAAAGAAAGAATAGAGAATAGTAATAAATATATTATTGAAAAATAAAAAGTAAGGAGAAGCAAATAGGTTATTTTACTTCTCCTTATTTTTTTATTATTTATTTAATTTAGAGCTAAAGAATCCAGCAGGAATATAGCCTTTTTTCATACCTTCGATTACAACAAGATATGTTGCAGCAGTATCGAATCTAGCATCATGATAATCACCGCTTCCGCTAAATAATTCGTCTGCTTTAGCTGAAATTTGCTCTTTAGTTATATTTAAGAATTTAATCACTTCTTCTAGTTTTGGATTTTTGTATTCACCATTTGGTTTTAATATTTTACAAATATCTTTGTAATATTGCATTGTACAGAAAGTATTTTTTGGTTCATAATCAATACCCATATCTTCTAACTCGTGTTTTAAGAATCTAACATCAAAATTAACGTTATGTCCTATAACGAAATCTGCATCTGCAAAATCTTGAAGAAATTGTTCAAGTAAGTCTTCAAAATACATTCCGTCAGATAATTCGTATAATTTTTCTAAGGAGAATCCATGAACAGCTTGAGCGTTAGGGTCCATTTCATCTACAGTTATAAAAAAGTTTTTACCAATTGTCTTTTGAGGCTTTGATGAAGCATCAATTGTAATATAACTTAACTGGCATATATGTCCAGGTCTTATGCTGGTAGTTTCTGTATCGAAAATTAATAATTTCATTTTGTTCCTCCTACAGTTAAAAATACAATAAATCTATTATAACATAGTTTTAATTATAGGAATTATAATAATATATCTATCAAAAAAGATAATTTCTAGTATATATATGAAGGTTTATGAGAAATATAATAATATGTTTAATAATTTTTACTATGAAAAAATTGCAAGGATATATTTATAAATGAAGGGAATGAAATATAGATGATACAAGATGATAAAAGAAAGATAACAATCATTGGTGCCGGTTTTGTAGGAGCTACTACAGCATATGCGTTGATGACAAGCGGAATAGCTACAGAAATTTGTATATATGATATTAATATGGATAAAGCTTTAGGTGAAGTAATGGACTTGGTTCATGGTACTTCTTTTGTTAAACCTGTAAATGTATATGCAGGTGGTTTAAATGAAACTAAGGGTTCTGATATAGTTATAATTACAGCAGGAGCTGGACAAAAGGAGGGAGAAACTAGATTAGATCTTATTGGAAAAAATAATGAAATATTTAAGGGATTTATACCTGAAATAGTTAAGTATAACCCTGATGCTATTTTATTAGTAGTATCAAATCCAGCAGATGTATTAGCTTACATAACTTATAAATTATCTGGTTTCCCTAAAGAAAGAGTAATTGGTTCAGGTACAGTACTAGATAGTTCAAGATTAAAATATGTTTTAGGAAAGTATTTCCAAGTAAATAATAATAATGTACACGCTTATATAATTGGAGAACATGGGGATAGTGAAGTTGTTGCTTGGAGCAATGCAAGAATTGGTTCTTTATCAATAGAAGAATATGCTAAGCAATTTGATTTGGAGTGGGATAATAAGATTAAAGAAGTTATTGCAGAAGATGTAAAGAATGCTGCTTATGAAATAATAAATAGAAAGAAAGCTACTTATTTTGCTATAGGATTGTCTGTCACAAGAATAGTTGAAGCTATATTTAGAGATGAAAATGTTATTTTAACAGTATCTAGTTTATTTGAAGGACAATATGGTATTAATGATATGTACTTAGCAATACCAACTTTAGTAAATAGAAATGGTGCAATAAAAGTATTAGATATTCCTTTAAAAGAAGATGAGGAAACTAAATTAGTAACTTCGGCTAAAATATTAAAAAAACATTTAGATGAATGTAATATATAAATAAAAAAATACTTGTTTTCCTTTCGGAAACAAGTGTTTTTTTGATTGAAATTTGGTATAATATAATGTATTAAAGTATTTAAGGGGGCTAAATAAATGCAATTTGAAGGATTAATTATACCGAAAGATTATAAACAAAAAGAAACATTAATAGAAACAGAAATCCATATAAAAAAAATAAAAGATTTTTTTGAAAAGACATTAGCAAAAAATCTAGAATTAACAAGAGTATCTGCACCATTATTCTTAGAAAAGGAATCAGGATTAAATGATAATTTAAATGGTGTAGAAAGACCAGTATCTTTTGATGTATTAGCAACTAAAAAAGATGTTGAAATAGTACATTCACTTGCAAAGTGGAAAAGACTCAGCTTACATAGATATGGATTTGAGCTTGGAAAAGGTCTATATGCTGATATGAATGCTATTAGAAGAGATGAAGAGCTAGATAATTTACATTCAATATATGTAGATCAATGGGATTGGGAAAAGATAATTTCTAAGGAAGATAGAAACTTAAATACCTTAAAGGAAACAGTAAATACTATATATAAGGTTTTTAAAGAAACTGAAAGTTATGTTTGTTCAGAACTTAAAAGTGTTAAGCCATTACTTCCAGATGAAATATTTTTTGTAACAACTCAAGAATTAGAAGATATGTATCCATCACTTACTCCAAAGGAAAGAGAGGATGCTATATGTAAAGACAAAGGTGCTGTATTTTTAATGCAGATAGGAGATTTACTAAAATCAGGTGAAAAGCATGATGGAAGAGCGCCAGATTACGATGATTGGGCTTTAAATGGAGATATACTTTTTTGGTATCCAGTATTGGATAGAGCATTTGAGTTATCTTCTATGGGGATTAGGGTAAGTGAAGAATCCCTTAAAGAACAATTAAAGAAAGCTAATTGTGAAGAGAGAAAAGAATTAGATTTTCATAAAAAATTATTAAATGGAGAATTACCATATACAATAGGTGGAGGAATTGGACAATCAAGAATATGTATGTATTTCTTAAGAAAAGCACATATAGGTGAAGTTCAAGCTTCAGTATGGGATGAAAAAAATATAGAATTCTGTAAGAAATATGGAATAGAATTATTATAGTATTGTTAAAAATGAGTATGAGCTATGTTACTATTATTAGTTAGTAAATGGCTTCATACTCATTTTACATTTGTAAGAGAAATTCAATCTAATGGAATGAGATTTCCCCACTTAAAATAGAAGTTATATTTCCTAGGGAATCTTTTATTAATAGTGCACCTTCATCAGTTACACCTATACAGGTAACTTGTTCTTTTTTATTGTTTTTTACTAAGTAAGCAGTTTGGTTAAGAAGTATTGATTTTTCTTTACAGATTTGTATAGCTTCATGAGAATCCATATCTTTTATTAACATATTATATAAAATATCAAATTCCTTTAAAAACTCTATTAGAATTTGATCAAGATTATATTCTTTTTTGTTTTCTAAAAATAATGAAGTAGCAATATCTTTTAATTCATCTGGGAAGGATTTAATATTTACATTAATTCCTATACCTATTGTTATATAGTTTACATCAAAATTTGAGCATTTCATTTCTGTTAATATACCACAAAGCTTTTTATTGTTTAGATAAACATCATTAGGCCATTTTATTTTGCAGTCTATATTAAATTTAGCTAAGGCTTTTACTATAGATGCAGCTGCAACTTGGGTTATATTTGTTACATGATTGGATTTAATATTGGGTTTTAATATCATAGAAAACCAAAGACCACCTTTAGGTGAACTCCAAACTCTATTAAATCGTCCTTTACTCATAGTTTGCTCTTTAGCTACTATCAAGGAATTAACTTTATTTTTTTCTTTAGCAATCTTATGTGCTATGTTTATAGTCGATTCTAAATTGTCAAAATAATAATAATTATAATTTAATGAATTTTCATTTAACTTCAATGTTATGTTTTCTGGTAAAAGCAAATTTGTATTATTCATAATTAATCATCCCCGCTATTAATTTATATATATTATCATATAATATATATAGGCTATTTAAAATATAAAATATATAGTCGATTATTTTTCATTTAATTATATAATTTTACAAAAACAAGATTTACAAGTATAATTAGTAGGGAAAAAATAAAAAAATAACTTATATTGATATAATTTAAGATTAATTATATAATTAATAGACTAAAAAATTCTCTAAGAAAAGAAATTATATGAAGAGGTAAGAGATGGATAAAAAAGTAAATAAAAATGTGAGGCGCGGAAATAGAAAAAGAAAAAAGACGACTAAAAAGTTTAGTCTTGGATTATTAATAGGCTTTATTTCATTTGAATTAGTATTTACAGCTATAACTGCACCATTTGTACTTTTATATGGACCTTTTAATAATGCTAAGTCGAGGTTTGTTGGAACAGCTATGGGATCAATGAATTATCAATGGTTAGCTAAAACATTTTTGTCTGATGAGAAAATATCAGAAATAATAGGAAATAAACAAAGTTATGAAAATAATGTAGGAGATAAAGACGGAAGTTTAATAAATATTCCTAAGGTTAAAGATAATAATATTACATATGCAACATTAGATAAAAATAATAACTTTACAGGTCATGTACTTATAATAAATGATCCTACAAGAGTTAAAGTTGGATATACATCTAAGTTAAATTCAGCTAATCCAGAAGGAGAGACAACATCAAAAATTGCAATGAATAATTCAGCAGTAGCAGCAGTAAATGGTGGAGCGTTTACTGATGAAGCTGATACAGCTCAGTGGACTGCAAATGGTGGAACTCCATCAGGTGTTATTATTTCAGAAGGAAAAGTTGTTTATGATGATACAGCAGGAAAAGAACTTGGAGCTGTAGGTATTACAAAAGAAGGTAAATTAATTGCAGGACGCTTTAGTACAGAAGAATTAAAAAACATGGGGGTTTCTGAAGCTGTTAGTTATAATACAACAGTTTTAGTTAGTAAAGGAAAGTCGGTTAGTTTACCAGGTGGAGATGGTGGTGAAGGAAGTTCACCAAGAACACTGATAGGTCAACGTGCTGATGGAAGTATAGTACTTGCAGTATTAGATTCAAGAATTCATGGAAGTAGAGTAGCTGCTACTTTGAAAGAGGCTCAAGAAGTAATGAGTAAATTGGATTGTGTAACTGCAGCTACATTAGATGGAGGAAAATCTGCAACTATGTATTATAATGAAGAAGTTGTAAATACACCTTCTTATGCTTATGGTGAAAGATCAATACCAACAGCAATTATAGTAAAATAGTTAAGAGAGGTAAAATAGATGAAGGGATTTAAAAAAATTATACTATGGGCTATGCTATCAATCATGATGCAAGTTTCAGGATTATTATTTTTAGATAAAGTATTTTTTAAGCATTCTTCAGAATTTGAATTTACAGAAGTTACTGAAAAGACAACTGTAAAAGATGTAGATATTGCAATTCCATCTGATGCAGAAGAGATAAAATGTTCTTATGACGGCAAGTATGTCACATATTTTAGAAATAATAAATTTTATTTAATAGATACAAAAGATGGTACTACAGAAGAAATTATAACTAATGATAATAGTGTAAGTGTTTTATATACAGAATGGCTACCAGATAGAAATAGAATAACTGTAGCAGAGAAAGTACTTAATGATTCAAATACTAATGTAATTAAAGTTATAAACTATGATGCTAAGAGCAAATCAGAAGTTCCGTTAAAGGAAGTTTGTAATTTTAAAGAAGGTATGAAGGTAGATTCTATTGCAACTACAACGTTATCAGGAGTTACATATGTTGCTATAAGTAATAATGGAAAAAATGCTGCAATTTATAGAATTGATATTAATGAAAAAATGACAAATATAGGTGTAAAGGTACCTAGACTTGGAAAGTTGAAGATATTTCCTCATAAGGATGTTATGTTATATGAAGATAAAGTAAATGGTAGATTTTATAATTATTCAAATGATAATATAAATAAAATTAATTTCTCTAATATTCAGAATGCAGAATTGTTAGCAGTAGATAATAATGATATTGTATATGTAGGAGAAGTTATAGATAATAAGGTTACACAAATAAAGTATGGAACTTTAGATACAGCTGTAACATCATGGAGTTCAATACCTTTAGAAAAATCAAAATCACCTAAAGATATATATGTTAATGATAAGGGTGAAATATTAATAAATGATAGTTTAGAAGGTAAGGTTAAAAATCTAACAACTTCAAAGTCAGTAAGTTATGAAGGAAAATTTATTTCTGTAAATGATAAAGTTGTGTGTTCATCAGATAATGGAAAGATATATATTAAGAGTTTAAGTGAAGTAGATTAATAAATAAATATTTTAATGTATTAAAACTCCCTATAGAAAAATTCTATGGGAGTTTTTCTATTTGCATTAATATGATATAATACATTGCATGAATAAATAAAGATAGGAGATTAGAATGAATAGTAGTATATACGAAAAGTTAATAATTATACCAGCTATTATAATAGCCTTTACTTTTCATGAGTATGCTCACGCAAAAATGGCTGATAAATTAGGAGACAAGACTCCAAGATTTCAAGGAAGATTAACGTTGAATCCTGCAAAACATATCGATCCTATAGGTTTTTTACTAGTATTAATAATGGGATTTGGATGGGCAAAGCCAGTTGAGACTAATCCCAATATGTATAAGGATTACTATAAAGATGATTTAAAAGTGTCCTTAGCAGGTCCAATGATGAATTTATTATTATCTATTGTAGGTTGTTTTATATGGGTATTTTTAATAAAGATACAATATACATCATCAGTAAAGATACCTCTAATAATAACAGATATTTTTAGGGTAATATTTTCATTAAATGTAGGTTTATTTGTGTTTAATTTATTGCCTATACCTGGATTAGATGGATTTTGGATACTTAGAGATATAAAACCTAATCTATTCTATAAATATAGTGATGTAATATATAGATATGAACGTTATATTATAATTGCTGTTATTATTTTAGGTGGAAGAATATTATCTGTTCCAGTTGCATCACTTAGTAGAATGATTTTGAAAATAGTTACAACAATTATAGGATTATAACCTTAGGAGGAAAAGTATGAGATTAAGAAAAAAATGGTGGGCTAGACCTGAACTTGAAGCAAGTGATTTATTTATAAAAGAACCTAGAGAATTAAAGGGACAATGGAAGAAAGAATTTGGAAATGAAAATCCTATCCATTTAGAACTTGGGTGTGGTAGAGGAGGATTTTTAACTCAAAATTGTTTAAAGTATCCAAATGTGAATCATGTTGCTATAGATTTAAAAGATGAGGTTTTGGTATATGCCTTAAGAAAAGTACAAGAGCATGAAGAAATAAGAAATGGTAGAATTGTTGCTTTAAATATAAATTTCGTAAGTGAGTTATTTGATAAAGATGAAATAGATAAAATTTATATTAATTTCTGTAATCCATGGCCAAAAGATAGACATAATAAAAGAAGACTTACACATACAAAGTTTTTAACTGAGTATAAAAAGTTTTTAAAACCAGGAGCAGAAATATGGTTTAAAACAGATGATACGGATCTTTTTAATGATTCACAAGAATACTTTAAGGAATGCGGATTTGAATTAGAGTTTGTAACTTATGACTTACATAATTCAGATTTTAAACAAAACTTAATGACTGAATATGAAACTAAATTTACTAATTTAGGAATGAAAACTATGTTCTTAAGAGCTAGATTAAAATAAACTAAAGGAGAGGTTGTTTTTTAGATAACCTCTCCTTTTATTTATTGAATAAATACTATATTAGAAATTAGATTTTATATGTTTAATTTCTATATTGACATAAAAAGTTCTTTATAGGTATAATATATTGAAGAATTTAATATTTATCATTCGTAGAAGAGAAAAGTAAGATTATTTGATGTCTAAGCGAGTAGGGGATGGTGTGAGCCCTGTGAATAGAATAGTTTGAAGAGAGCCTTGGAGGATAACTACATAAGTAGTCGCAAGAGATTGCGTTAAAATATTAAGTGGCATTTACTGCAATTAGAGTGGTACCGCGGATTTAATCCGTCTCTTATGTTAAGAGATGGTTTTTTTATTTTATAAACATATAAGAGGAGGATAAAATAATGGATTATAAAAAGAAAGTTGCTGAGCTTATTAGTGCAGAAGTTGAATTAGATATTGAAAAAGTAGAACAGCTTATAGAAATTCCACCAAAGCCAGAAATGGGAGATTATGCATTTCCTTGTTTCCAATTAGCAAAGACTATGAGAAAAGCTCCTAATATGATAGCAGAAGAATTAAAGTCAAAGTTAAATGTTGAAGGTTTTGAAAGAATTGAAAATTTAGGACCATATGTTAACTTCTTTGCTGATAAAGGAAGTTTTACAAAGAATACTATAGAAAAAGTTTTATCAGAAAAAGATAATTATGGTGCATCTAATGTAGGAGAAGGAAAAACAATATGTGTTGAATATTCATCTCCTAATATAGCAAAACCATTCCATGTAGGACATTTATTTACAACAGCTATAGGTAATGCTTTATATAAGATGTATCAAAAAGAAGGATATAATGTTATTGGTCTTAATCACCTTGGAGATTGGGGAACTCAATTTGGTAAGTTAATATCTGCTTATCATAGATGGATAGATGAAGAAGCTTTAGAAAAAGATCCAATAAAAGAACTTTTAAGAATATATGTTAAGTTCCATGATGAAGCAGAAAAGAACCCAGAATTAGAAGATGAAGGTAGAGCTTACTTTAAGGCATTAGAAGATGGCGATAAAGAAGCAGAAGCTTTATGGAAAAGATTTAGAGATTTAAGTTTAAAAGAATTTGATAGAGTATACGATATTTTAGGAGTTAAGTTTGATTCTTATGCTGGAGAAGCTTTCTATAATGATAAGATGGATGTAGTTATAGATATGCTTAAAGAAAAGAACTTATTAGTTGAAAGTAATGGGGCACAAGTAGTAATGCTTGATGATTATAACATGCCTCCATGTATAGTACTAAAGGCAGATGGAGCTTCTATATATGCAACAAGAGATTTAGCAGCTGCTTTATATAGAAAGAAAACATATGATTTTGATAAGTGTATATATGTAGTTGGAACTCCTCAAGCATTACACTTTAAACAAGTATTTAAAACATTAGAATTAGCAGGTAAGGAATGGGCTAAAGATTGTGTACATGTAGGTTTCGGATTAGTTAAATTTGCAGATAGAAAGCTTTCTACAAGAAAAGGTGAAGTAATATTACTTGATGACCTTTTAAGAGAAGCAGTAGAAAAGACTCTTGAAGTAATAAATGAAAAGAATCCTGATTTAGCTAATAAAGAAGAAGTAGCTAAGAAGATAGGTGTTGGAGCAGTAGTATTCACTTATTTAAAGAATTCAAGAGAAAAGGATATTGTTTTTGACTGGAAGGAAATTCTTTCATTTGATGGAGAAACAGGACCATACGTTCAATATTCATATGCTAGAGCTAAGAGTATTTTAAGAAGAGCAGAAGGAGTAAATACTGAACCAGACTTTACTAAATTAACTTCAAAAGAAGAATTTGAGCTTGTTAAGACTTTAGAAAACTTCAATAAGAATATTCTTCTTGCTTTAGATAAATTAGAACCATCAGTATTAACTAGATATGTAATAGAAGTAGCTAAAGACTTTAATAAGTTCTATAATGCACATTCTGTATTAAATCTTGAGGATGAATCATTAAAGGCTGCTAGATTAAAGTTAGTTGAAGCAACATGTCAAGTAATTAAGAACGGATTAGAGTTAATTGGTATTGATGTTGTAGAAGAAATGTAATATTTAATTATTTTAATAAGTATGAGAGTATATTAATATATATTCTCATATTTTTTTGATGTATAAGAAGTTATAAAACTTTTTTACTTAAACCTATTTAGTATTAAAAAATAATTACTTAAAAGTATGATATAATTTTATAGAGATAAGCATAATTGATCTTTGAAAAGTGAATATTGATTAGAGAATTTTATTTAGAAAAATTAGGCTTATTATTAATAAAGTGAACTAAAAAAGGGCAAACTATCCCTATGAGGATGATAAAATGTAAAATATTAGGTTATAAAAGTGTTTAAGACGCACGTTTAAGTTTGCTTAAAGAACGCATATTTTTTTGATTGTTAGTAAGAATAGCAGCAATTGCTACGGTTAACAG
>SVCL01000192.1 GCA_015058405.1 Clostridium sp. | reverse complement strand
TTAATTGTATAATTCTTATGTAAAATATTTGTTTTATTCATGTAAATATTTTACTACAAATCCTGACTTCTTTGAGGTTAGGATTTAATTTTTTTTATAGAAAAAGGGCGTCACACTATTTTTTAGTGCGACAGCCCCTTGACTATTCATAGAATATCCATCTCTTCCACCTTCATCAGTAGGTAGATTATCTTTTTCTTTTACTTCCTTTAAAACTTTAACTGCTCCGTAAGGTTCTTTTAAAGATAGCTTTTTACTTCTACCTGTAATTACCCATAATATTTTATAACCTTTTGGAACTACTTCTAATCTATTTTCACCTTTTCCATCAGTAAAGTAAATTAATAAATTTATATTTTTACTATTAGCATATTTAAACACAGGAGAAAACTTAGTCCCTCCTCCTTTAGCCATTCTTTCTTTTACATCTTTAATATTCTTAACTTTATAAAAGCGTCTAATTTCATTATCACATTCTATAATAGTTATTTCATTATCATGATTTTTAACTATTGAAAATACTTCCTTAATAGCAGAATAGAATTCTTCATCACTTATACTACCACTTATATCTATAGCTACTGCTACCTTAGCTTTATGATTTCTAATCTCTCCTCTTAAGTCTAACCTACTTGGCTGTCTTCTATTAAATCTAGTTGTAGTTTTCTTTCTATTACTTTCAATAGTTCCCATTAATCTTTTTAAATATATATTCCAAGGAATTTCACCCTTACTATTTCTTAAGCTTTCAATTAAAGCTTTAGCTTCTGTGGGAATTGTACCTTTTTCTGAAAGGCTTATATACTTTTCAGTAAATTCTTTTAAAGTTTTTTCTTCTATATCATTATTTTCATCCCAAATATCATGAGCTTTATCTATATTAAATTCACTTGCATAATCTGAGTTTTCTCTGCTATCATCTATTTCTCCCTCTTCATCCTCTTCTAAAAGGTTAAACTCCTTTTGTATCTTATCTACGTAATACTCAAAGGTATTGTAAAGTTCTAACTCTAATGAGTACTTTGAATTTACACTTTGAACAGTTACTGCATAAGGAGGAAGATTATCTAGATATTGATTAACTACTATATCCATCCCTAAATTAATAGCTAGACTACTGTATTTACCCTTTAGCTCTTTTGCTCTTATTAGGTGCATTGAAAGTATATGAAGAATTTCATGCTTTATAGTAGATTCCATTTGTTTTATGTTAAGTTGTAAAAATAATATTGGATTAAAATAAATAACATACTTTGCACCCTTAAAATTCACAGCAGTAGGAGTACTTATATTAAATCTTATTTTCCTTTTCATTTGAAATAAAAAATAGCCATAAAAATTATCTTTATCCTCCATAAGACTTAGGTTGACCTTTTCTACTAAATTAAAAAATTCCTTTTCTATATCCTTTGGTAAATCTACCTTAAAGTCTACACCTGCTGCATTTGACTTAAACATATCTATATTGTCTACAATTTTATCAATCTTTTCATAAAGAGTTCTTGTTTTATTTTCAAAATACTTTTCCATAATATTTACCTTGTTAGACTGTAAGCATGAAAATAGCTATCTACAAACATTTCATTTTCTATAGCTCTTTTATATATTTCTACATAAGATGATTTTATATCTTTCATAATTCCAACCATTAAATCTACAGGATATTTACTTATAAATTCAACTAGCCTATTTATATAAAAATCTGAATCTTTACTACTATCTGCAATTTCATCTTCTAAAGTATTTAATATATTCATTGCAGATAAATATAGCTTAGTATGACTTTCTTCTGATATTTTATCTATTACTGTACTACTTAGTGAATCTCCTTCAAATACTTCTTCAAAAGTAATTAATGGTGTATGTTCTGTTTCAATAAAGCTTAAAAATTCTTCTGCTATAATTCGTCCAACATTTCCTTTAATAACATTTAAAAATATACTTCTAGTTACTTCTTCTTTTCTCTCTTTATATATCTTATAAACTTTTGATAGTCTTTCATAGCTTCTTGGAGTAGCTCTTATATCATCTTCATTTATCTTATATAAATTTTCTGGGAAGGTAGATATAAAGTTTATAATATCTTCATCAATATTATTCTCCATAGCCCATTTAATCCATGCATTATGATCACTTTCCATTCTAAGCCACACAAATCTATTTTCCTGAGCAGGGTCCATATCTACAACTTGATAATCAAAGTCATCACCATATTTACTTGAAGGATTCATAGCTGCTAATATTTTAACTTTACTATCTAAGTTATAGCCATTAATTTCTCTATTTAATATTAAGTTCATAAGTTCTTGCTGTACTGTATGTTCTGAACGATTTATTTCATCTATAAATAGTAGTACTTCATTACCTTTTTTTAATTCTTCATCAATTTCTTTAAGTTTAGTATGAATAGCATAAATAGTTATCTTCTTCTTAATTAAGTTACCAAATGAGTCTTTAGTTTCAAAAGTTTCTACAGTTGGAAGACCTCCTATTTCTCCTTCTTTTAAAAGATTACCATCAATACTAATAAGACTCCATTTATTATTTTTTGCTAAAGTCTTTGCAAGAGCTGTTTTTCCTATTCCACTTTCTCCTACTACTAAAGGAACTTCCCCTGTTTCTAATACTAACTCAACACTTTTTAATGTATCTATAAAATTCATTTTGACTCTCCTTTAAACTTTAAGTTTTTCATCTACAGCTATTTTTTTAGCTTTTTTACTTCCGTATTTATAAATAAACATTATTTTATCTAAATTAAATTCTGAGCTATCTTTATCGATTATTTTACATCTTAAAAAATCTCTTACATAACTCTCCTCTACCTCTTCACTTGATAAAATTTCTTTTAAAATTTCTTTTAACTCTTCAATAGTTATGTTTCTATAAATATATTTTATTACAAGAATATTTATTTTTAAAAACATTAACATCTTTTCTTTATCCAAATTTGGTATAAACTTAATTGCAGATTCATTTTCCTTTATTGCAATAAATTCTGCTGTTATACTTGGAGTATTTATATATCTTAAAGCATCATAACTAGATTTAATTGCTTCTAATTGAACGCTTTCATAAGGATCATTTATATATTTTATAGAATCATAATCTTTCTTTACTGACATTAATTGAAGCTCTTCACTTGGGTTCTCACAATACTGAATAGCCCAACCCCTTTTCGAAATTCCTAATTTTATTAAATCTTCACTAGGATTAACTATATACTTTAAGTTATTCCATCCATCCTCTATAGCAATTCTTTTCATATCTTCTGTAGGATTCTCTATATATTGAATAGCTCTGCTATTGTTATTTAAAGCTAAAATTTTCATCTCAATTGAAGGATTTTTAATATATCTTAAAAGAAGACCATCCTTTTCTAGAGCTAATCTTTGCATTTTATCTGTTGGATTTTCTATAGTTTTTATAATACCTGGATTTCTATTTATCATTTCTATTTTTTTTGAATCTTCCACTTGTATCGTCCCCTTATTATTATTTAATAATAATTATCTACTAATATTATAATACATTTTTATATGATTTAAAATAATAACTTTATCCAATCTATAAATTCAAAATGTAAAGAAGTCTTCGTAGCATATAGTTATGGACTTTCACCAATTAGTGCACCCCCATGCTGCGTGCACCAAAAATAGAGAATTCATAAATTTATGAATTCTCTATTTTACATGTTATATTCATTTTATTTGTAAAATATAATATCTTACCTATTATAAAATTAAATCTTACTTTCTAAAAGTATCTATATAATCAAATAGTGCTTTTGATATTCTTGTTCCACCATTAATTTTAGAAGAACCTGTAGTATGAATAGCAATTGCACGATAATCATTAGTATAAACAGGGCATCCACTTTGTCCTCCTGTTGTATCTATAGTATAAGATACTCTTCTATTTGTACAACTTTTAATCTTACCTTTCATATTCCATAAAGTCATACTCTTTTCACCAGGGTAACCTGTTATATCAACATTCTTTCCTTTTAATGACTTAGATGTGCGATATGCTCCGAAATATCCAGTCCTATCACCGATGTTATCATTCAATTGGATAACTCCCCAATCATAATCTGAAGACCTCTTATTTATCCATCCTTTAGGTGCAGATATTTGTTTCGAAAATGTACTTCCATAGGGTCTTGTACTTCCATTACAAGCTGGAACAACTTCAATACTCTTTGCCCAACCACCATCAGCTGCTGAGTAAACACAATGACCTGCTGTTACAGCTACGTCTTTAGCATACATCCATGCAGTACCAATGTATGTTTTATTATTAGGGAATACTATTTGTATATAACATATTGCAGTATATGGAAATACTTTTGTGTTTGTAATCTTAACTCTATCATCTGTTCCTATTATTGATCCTCGTTTAGGTTGTTTAACTTGAAGCCCTTTTGGAATATATGCACTTGTTGAATTCTCATCTATCACATCATTTGTTGTTGGTAATATCCCATTAACATCCTTAGTATATTGAGATTTAGTAACTGTTGTTTCAGATTTTGTATTAATATCTCTCACCTTAATATCATCTGAATCATCAATATTATTAACAATAACATTATTCTCCTCAACTAATGCATTAGCTTTTAATGTAGGTACTAAAGAAAAAACTAATACTCCTGAAACTAGAATAGAAAACAATTTATATTTTCTTCTTTTAATCATAATCATTCTCCTTTTTATTTTTTCTTTATTTTAACATATAATAAATTTTTTTAAAATTTTTATAAAATTTATAATTGAATATTTTGTTGTATATTTAATAATTTGTTTTATAATGAATATAAAAACAAAATAAGGAGGTAATTAACTATGAAAAAATTAAGTCAAATATTTTGTTTATTACTTATTTTAAATATTTTTGTTTTAGGATGTTCTTCGATTTCAATTACAAACCCTAAAAATAGTTTAAAATTAAACATTTTAGAAGCTACAAACGATAGAATTTTAGCAAGCGAAGAAGATTCAAATGTAAAATATGAAATTCCAAATTCTAATATAGAAATAACAGACATTAATAATAATTCTTCATCCTGGAATGATCTACAAAAAGCTAAAACTATTGAGGTATACTATTCAGGAAACCTTAAAGAAGTATCCCCTGTTATATTTGAAAAGATAGATAAAATAGTCATAATTTCATAAAACATATGTGATGTATCAATGGAATTACTTAAACACTAAAGATGTTATGATATCAAAATAGATAAAATAGATATAATAGACTTATTCATTTGATCTTGAAAGCATGAAACAGACACATGATAATATAGACGTAGGTGTATATTTATTCGCAAATATACACCTACGTCTATATTATCTCTAAGTTATTTATCTTTAAAAACTACTTCATACTCTTTCATATCATATGAACTAGCGAAAAATGCCTTTAACATTGCTTCTGCGTTGGTACGAGCATTCTCAAATAAGCCATTATTAATAGAATCTTCTTCTGCCTTCTTTTTCATTTCACTCATAGCATTATTATTATCTGTTAAAGTGATTTTTTTAAAGATACTCTCACTTTCATGATATATTTTAAATGAGTCCAAATCCACTTCACTACTTAACACCTTTACCTTTGGTAATTTAACTTCGATTGTTTTTCCATCTAAATTCCACTCTATATCTTTAAAGTTAAAACCTGCTTTTATATTTATATCATAGCTATATATATATTTACTTTGAGTAAATGGAATTTTTACCCAAAATAAATTTCTTGACTCATCTGTTACATTAACTTCTGTACAATGAGAAACTTGAGTAGCCAGTTCACCAATATCCTCAAATCCTATTTTGGTAGTCTTACTACCAAAAGACACATTTTTTCCTAATACGATACCAATTAACAAAACACTTACTATCAGTATAATATATGCAACTTTTCTAAAAGACTTTTTAAAAGGTCTTTTTCTAATAATTTTTTCTTCTGCTATTTTACTGACTATATTCATAATATCCCCCTATCTAATTTATCTTTCTTATCATCGTATTATTTTATTATAACTTTATATATAATTAATGTAAATAAATGTTTATCTTATCTCACTTTTTGATTTTAGTAATATATTAAGTTATATCAATTCAAAAACATTTTAACTAATATAGCTTTGTATTTCTTAGTGCTTATCACTAAAACTTATGTAATATAGTAAAAAAAGCAGTTGCATCAACAAACTCTTCCATGTTGATGCAACTGCTTTTTTTAAATAATATTATTTAGTTTTTCCACCTTCTACAACTAAGCTTTCTTCAAACTCTGCACCATAAACAGATTTTAAAGTTTTTTCATAAGCTTCATGTACAAAGTTTTCTTTACCTATATTCTCAAGTTCTGTATTTATCCAATCTTTTAATTCATTATTTCCTTTAGCTACAGCAGGTGCAATATAATCTTCACTTCCTAAAGAAGAAATACCAACTGTGAATCCTGGATTACTCTTAGCCCAAGCTATAACTTCTGTGTTATCACTTAAAATAGCATCTCCTCGTCCATCTTTTAATGCTTGGAATATTTCTGAATATTGATCATACTTTACAAGCTCTACATCTGGATGATTCTTAGTCATATATGTTTCTGCTGTAGTACCTTTTGCTACTATTATCTTTTTACCTTTCAAATCTTCTTCAGATTTTATAACCTTGCCCTCTGGAGATACTACTCCAAGAGATACCTTCATATATGGATTTGTAAAATCGACCTTTTCTTTTCTCTCATCTGTTACTGTAAAGTTTGCCATTATTATATCTACCTTATTAGATTCTAAATAAGAGACTCTACTAGCTGCATCAACTAATACAAACTCAACCTTTGATTCATCTCCTAAAAGATCTTTAGCAAATCTTTTTGCTATATATACATCGTATCCTTGATTTTCTCCATTGGAATCAACATATCCAAAAGGTGCTTTATCACTAAATACCCCTACCTTTAATGTATCCTTCTTCTTAATATCTTCTAAAGAAGTTGAACTTGAAGACTTTCCACAACCTGCTAATCCTATTGCTACTGTAGCTATTACTGCACTTGTTACTAAAAATGATACTATACTTCTAATCTTTTTCATTAAAACATCCCCTTATTCTAATATTCAAATATATTTAAAAAGCTTTTAGCTCTATCTGTCTTTGGATTTTCAAAGAATTCTTTAGCTTCTGATTCTTCGCATATCTTCCCTTTATCCATAAATATAATTCTATCTGCAACTGACTTTGCAAAATTCATTTCATGAGTTACTATTACCATAGTCATTCCTTGTTTAGCTAAAGATAAAATAACATCTAATACTTCCCTTACCATTTCAGGATCTAAGGAAGCTGTAACTTCATCAAATAACATTACTTCCGGGTTCATACATAAAGCCCTTACTATAGCAATCCTTTGCTTTTGACCACCTGATAATTGACGTGGATAAGCATCTTTTCTATCCCATAGTCCTACCCTTTTTAACAATTCCTCAGCTTGTACTAAAACTTCAGACTTATCTCTTCTTTGAACTTTTACAGGTCCAAGAAGTATGTTTTCTATAACAGTCATATGAGGAAACAACTCATAGTTTTGAAATACCATTCCTATATTTTCATGAACCTTTTGCCAGTTAACATTTTTATCACTAAAACTTATATCTTTATACTTTATATCTCCACTTTGAGTTTTTTCCAAGCCATTAAGACATCTTAAAAAGGTACTTTTCCCACAACCAGAAGGTCCTAAAATAACCACTACTTCACTTTTATGTAAATCTAAGCTTACGCCTTTTAATATTTCCTTATCATCATAACTTTTATGTATATCTTTAACTTGTAATACAACGGAATTTTCCATATATCTGTCCCCCTAATTACTCCACTTTTTTTCTAATTTCTTAGCTAATTTTGATAATGGATAACATATTATAAAATACAAAAAGAAAATAACTGCATAAATCCAAAAAGAAGCTTCTGGAAACTCAAATCTTGATGACTCTATAATTTGTTGTCCTACTTTAACTACTTCTATAACTCCAATTAATACTACTATTGATGTAGTTTTTATCATTCTAGTAGCTAAATTTATAGAACCTGGTATCATTCTTTTTATACTTTGAGGAATTAATATATATCTATATATATCCATATTACTAAGACCTAAAGATTTTCCAGATTCAAACTGATGCTTTGGTAGTGACACTATTGCACCTCTAACTATATCTCCCATCTCAGCTGCACCCCAAAGGCTAAATACTATTATAGATACTATTTCTCCACTTAAATTAATATTTAGAGCTTTTGTTACTCCAAAATAGAAAATAAATAACCATACTAATGTTGGAATAATTCTAAAAAGTTCAAAATACACTCTATTTATAATTAATAAAACCTTTGACTTACTTGTTCTCATTAATCCAATAATAATTCCTAAAACAAAACTTATAATTATTGAAATAAAAGCAATTTCTGCTGTAACTAATAATCCTTCTAATAAACGTTCTATATTTTTTCCTTGAAATATAAGATTAATTACCGAATTCAGCATATCTAACCTTCCTTTCTATCAAGCTTAAAATAAAAGATAAAGGTAAAATCATAATAAGATACACTATTACAAGCATCCCTAAAGCTTCAAATGTTCTATAATACATTCCTATAAGATCTTTTGTAAGATTAGTAACTTCTACTATAGATATAGCTCCTAGTATAGAAGTTTCTTTTAATAAGAATATACAATTAGCACTTATAGATGGCATACTTATTGCAAATGATTCTGGAATTATTACATATCTTATAAGTTGCTTTTTAGATAAACCAATACTTATTCCTGACTCTATTTGAGACTTACTTATAGCTTCAATTCCACTTCTAAAAGCCTCTGCCATATAGCTTCCCCCTAAAAAGGATAAGCCAATAACTGCACAAGTCTCCTCTCCCATTTTCACTCCAAATTGAGCTAGTCCAAAATACAAAAAGAATATTTGAACAAGTAACGGAGTATTTCTTGATATTTCTATATAAGCTTTTACTAATGTACTAACTACCTTAACTTTAAGAAATAAAATAGCGCTACATATTAATCCTATAATTAATGATAGAATTATAGAAAAAGCAGCTATTTTTAATGTAAGCCATGCTGCTTTTTCATATAAAGGTAAACTGCTTACTATAAAATCTAAATCAATATTCATTATTTCATTCCTTCCCCTAACTTAATACTTAGCATTTCAATATGATTGCTAAGATTTCTTTTATATATTATCAATATTATATTGTTTTGTCAATAATAACCTTTATACCCATAATAATCTCATTAAGAAACCTCTTTTTCATATATCCAAACTTTATCTTTAAAATTTCTAGCACTTATAGTTACTTTATTTTCTTTAACTTCAACATATATTCCATTATTAATGGAGCCATCTTCTTTAAATCCCCAATCACTATTTTTATCTTCTACATAATTTGAATTTACTGATCCTGTATTAACTGTTACGCAAGGCATTGTTTTATCAAAATTTTCATTAGGTGTTAGATGAGTATGAGATGTAAATAAAATCACATTTGGATATTTTTTCAATATCTTTCTAATCTCATTGTGTTTATCAATAGTAACTCTATTTATAGTAAATAAATGCATTTCTAAAGGTTCATGGATAAATACAAATATAGGTTTACCTTTTTCATAATCTCTTTCTAAAGTACTTTTAAACCAATTTAATTCTTCATTAGATACATGTCCCCCTCTATATTCATTTAAATTAGAATTATCAGCACCTAAAGTAATAAAATGATAGCCCTTAACTAAATTATCTGAATAAATCTTATCTCTTCCTGCAAACTCCAAAAACATATTAAACCTTTTATTCACATCAGCTTGAGTTTCATTTTCTAATCTATACTCATACCATTCATGATTTCCTATATTTTTTATTATTTCTTTTGGCAGCTTATCTGAATAATCATTTAATATGTCTTTTATCTCTTCATATTCATAATCTAAACCTTCATCAACAGTATCACCATTTAAAACTAGTGCATCTAGTTCTGGATTTATATTATATAAATCCTCTATTGCATCTTGTAAATGACTTGAATTCTTATGTATATCTGATAAAACAGAAAAAGACAAGTCAACAGCAGACTTTTTTGTAATATTTACAGATTCAATACTTTGCCCGCTTCCAATTAAAACCGCAGCTATAATTATGACTAATAATAAAACATACTTTTTTATAATAATCCCCCCTTCATATTTATTACATATTTGTATTATACATCCTCACACCATCTGCAAGTCAACCTATTTTATACCAAATACAACAAAAGAGCTGCATCAAAAGAAATACTTAAACACTAAAGATGTTCTGATATAAAAAAAATAAAATAATTAGCTCCATATAGTTCGCTAATTATTTTATCTTTTTTACTATAACATCATCACTTTAAGACTTTTGATACAACTCCATTAATGCTTTAATAATCACATTAAATCACTACATTTATTTATAATATGAAAACAAACTCTAATACTTATAATATGGATTAATATAACGTCCCTTCTTTATTGTTCCCTTTCCATATTGTAAAGCTTTTGTAGGACAAGCATGAATACAAGCTAAACATTGAGTACATTCTTTTTTCCATGTAGGCTTTTTATTAACAAGAGTTATACTTTTACAATTACAAACTCTTTCACATACACCACAACCAATGCACTTATCATCTGCGTAAAATTTAGATGTATCCATTCCGTGCTTATTAAATAATGGACTAACTATTGAAGTTAAAATAGCTCCCATAAAACCTTTAGTTACCTTAAATACACCTTTTTCTTTATTCTTTATAACACTTACTATTTTAATGACTTCATCTTTTGATTTTTCAATTTTAAGATTCTCATCTTTTTTTGAATCCACATCTCCCATAATAATATAATTATTAGGCATTATAACTGAGAATCCACTATGTAAATTTAAATTTTTACTTTCTAAAGCTTTATCTACATATTTCATAGCATTTCCTATATTAGCTCCACAAGTAGCCACAGAAAAAATATAATTTGAACTTAAATTATTAAATTTAACTTTCTTAATAAATTCTATGACCATTGCAGGTGGTGCCCAAGCGTAAATAGGAAAAATAAATCCTATATTTTCGTCTTTTTCTAAATTTATATCATAATTATTTTCATTAACTAACTTTGATATAGAAACAACTTTATCATTAGTTTTCTTAGCAATTTCTTCTGCTATATATGCTGAATTTCCTGTACCCGTAAAATAAAAAATCATCTTAGTATCCTCCACCATCATTCATTTTTATAAGTATACTATTAGCTTTAATAATTTACAATAAATTAAGGCCTAGAAAAAATATACACACAAAGAAATATAAAAATATATATTTTATTCTTGCAGAGTAATAAATTCATAACTATACTATTATTTATAGTGCAATTCATTGCATTAGATACTAATAAAAACTCATGAATTGAAAGGGATATATAAATGAGAAAAAAAGATATATTAGAACTTAGAAAGCGTTTAAAGAAAAATGACTGTACTTTCACTAGAATGTGCGGATGCTATGTAGATGCAAATAAAAATATTGTTTTAAATATTAATGAAACTTTCTTAAACCTTGAGGAAGAAGAATTTTTCAAATATCTTGAAATAGCTAAGAAAGCTATATCAGGAACTATTGGAAACAACCTTTTAAAACTTGACTTCCCAGTAGATGGTGAACATATAGGTGGAAGACAAAACCTTTTAATGGAACTTAAGAAAAGTAGACTTAAAGATGAAAATATACTAAATGAATTCTACGATTCAATTATAGATAACTTAGAGTATACAGGAAACTACTTAATACTTGTTTTCCATGATGCTTATGATGTTTTAACAAAAACAAGCGATAATCTTAAATTAGATGAATCAGAAGAAGTATATGAATATATTTTATGTGCAATATGTCCTGTGGAACTTTCAAAAGCAGGTCTTGGATACTTTGAAGATGATAATAGAATTGGTGCTAGAGTACGTGACTGGGTAGTTGAAGCTCCTGCTCTTGGATTTACTTTCCCAGCATTTATTGATCGTAGTTCTGATATTTATTCAGTAATGTACTATACAAAGAATCCAAAAGATTCTCATCCAGAATTCATGGAAGCTGGTCTTGGATGTGACTCAAAACAAACTGCAACAGAACAAAAAGAAACTTTTACTAACATTATTAAAGGTGCTATAGATGCAGATGAAGAAAAAACTGAACATATATTTATGGAAATTCAAGAAAGTCTTAATAACTTTGTAGAAGAAAAAGAAGCTTGCAAAGATGATAATGATGAAGAACCTATAACTTTAAATAACACAAATATTCAAGATATCCTTATAGAAAACGGAATTTCAGAAGAAGTTACTTCTAAGATTGAAAAATCTTATACTAAAGAATTTGGAGATACACCTCCTGTAGTTGAACATTTAATTGATAAAAAAGTTCTTGCTGCTAATGAACAAAGAAAAAAAGAACAAAGATTAGAGCAAAAGGTTCAAGTATTACAACAAAGATTAGATGAAACTAAGCAAGAAGCATCTGAATACTTAGAACAAATAGAAAATGCTAATCAAGTTATAGCTAATATGGAAACTGAAAATACTTCTGAAGCATATGAAGCTCAAGATGAAGTAGCTACAGATGATACTACAGATACAAATGTAGCTAACTATGATGTAGTAGTTAAAGTTAAACCTGAAAAAGTAGCGCAAATTAAATCTCAAATCATTGATGGTAAGAAATGCATTATCATTCCAATGGATGAGGATGAACAAGCTAATGTAAATGGAACTGATACAGTTCTTTAAGATATTTAACATAATATTAAAGGTATGTATCAAAAGGAATTACTTAAACACTAAAGATGTTATGATATCAAAAAATATAAAATAATTAGCTGCGTATAGACTAATTATTTTATATTTTTTTGCTATAATATCATTATTTTAAGCACTTTGAATCAGTAAAAGACGCCAAAACTTTTACTCTTACGTTTCCTTGAATTTTTTAAATAGAGAAAGAGCCAATGCTTCTTAACTTAGAAACATTGGCTCCTATCATTGTTATAATATAAATTTAATTTTTAGTTTAATTACATCTTACTACATTATTTAAGTTATGCAGTATTAGATATTCTTACTTTTATTGATTTAAGTATATTCTAGTATTAATTATTTTTTTGCAGTTAATTAATTCTTTATTATGCATTTAGCTATACTTTAATCATTAAGTAATTCTACTCCAACCTGTGGGTAAAACTTCAATTTTATTCTTTTTTCATCACTACTCTCTATAATTAATGCTCCATCAACTTTTTCTATTGCTCTTACATCTTTAATATTGCTATTGAAAACAATATTTTCTTTATAAGATATTGTTAGTTCAGCTAATTGAGCATAGACATTCATAAATAGTGTAACTGAAAAATCTTGATTATCCTTATATGAATATATTAATTCTCCTTCCTCAACACTTCCAACACTAATTGGTTCACTATTAAATACTTCAAGCATCTCATATTCATCATATTTTATATACATCTTATCCCTCCATTATTTTGGTATTACGGTAATTACATCACCATTTCCATTAGTAATTACTTTCACACTATCTGTTACGTGTACGAATGTGTCTGGTCTATTTCCTGAAATTGGTTTAGTATTTTTAATAGCATCTTCTATTACGCTAGGTGGAATATTTCTAGGGTCAACATATTTATCTATGAATGTTGAATATTCTTTAGTCTGAGGCACTAATCCTTTCTCTTTAGCAATTTTTGTTGCTCTCTGATAAAGCTCTGCTTTAACTTCTGGTGTATTAGGTGCCATTCTCTCCATAGCATGTTGTGAATATCTTCTTCCATTGATATTTCCTCCACCAACAGACATATCCCATCCTGCTTCAGCTTTATTTCCCCCCTTTAAAGAGGCTCCCCTATTATCTCCAGCTACAAGACGTTCTAAATTAACTTGCGCTCTGCCACTAGTAGTACTAGTACCACCTGAAGGACGCATTGTAAATACATCAGTTCCATTAGTAATTACCCTTGATTCTCCAGGTACATTT
>SVCL01000191.1 GCA_015058405.1 Clostridium sp. | reverse complement strand
TCCTTAACTATTGAATTTATTAATTTATATATTTTTCCCAAGTAGCATTATCTAATTTTTGATACATGAGTAACCTCCAGATAAAATTAATATTTTTATAAAATTTTATCAATAGAATACTCCTAGAATCTAGGTGTCAAATTCTTTACGCTTACCACTAAAAAAGGATTTAACAGTCATTAAAACTATTAAATCCTTCTTATAACTTCTATATTTTTATAGATTCTATGCTTCTGCTAACTTTCTATACTTTTCAAGTCTTTCCATAGCATCTTTTTCAGTTTTTTCAAATAACTTTTCTGCATGTTCTGGGAATGCTTTTGCTAATGCAGCATATCTTACTTCTCCCATTAAGAATTCTCTAAACTCACCATTTACTTCTTTCTTATAATCAAGTGTAAATGGATTCTTTTCTCCTCTTAATGTTGGGTTGTATCTATATAATTGCCAGTATCCACATTGAACTGCTTTTCTTTCTTCTTCTTGTGAATTAGACATACCAGCTTTAATACCATGATTTATACAAGGTGCATAAGCAATTATTAATGATGGTCCCTTATAGCTTTCTGCTTCAGCTATTGCCTTAAGTGTTTGGTTTTTATCTGCCCCCATTGCTATTTGAGCAACATAAACATAACCATAACTCATAGCCATCATTCCTAAGTCTTTCTTCTTAGTTCTCTTACCACTAGCAGCAAATTGAGCTATTGCAGCAGCTGGTGTAGATTTAGAAGATTGACCACCTGTATTTGAATAAATTTCTGTATCAAATACTAAAACATTTATGTCTTCTCCAGATGCTAATACATGATCAAGACCACCATATCCAATATCGTAAGCCCATCCATCTCCTCCGAAGATCCATTGACTTCTCTTAACAAAGAATTGTTTATCTTCTAATATATTTTTTGCTTCTTCTGTATTTAATGAAGTTAATACATCTTCTAATCTTTCAGCTCTAAGTCTAGTACTATCTCCATTGTCTTTATTAGCTATCCAGTCTTCAACTACAGCTTTATCATCTTCTGATAAGTTTCCTTGTTCAATTAGTGCTTTTAATCTTGATTCAACTCTATTTCTAATTGAAGTACTTGCTAAATGCATACCAAGACCAAATTCAGCATTATCTTCAAATAATGAATTTGCCCACGCTGGTCCATGACCTTTATCATTAATTGTATAAGCACTGGCTGGAGCTGATGAAGCCCAAATTGATGAACATCCTGTAGCATTAGCTATCATCATTCTATCACCAAATAATTGAGTTACTAGTTTAGCATAAGGTGTTTCTCCACATCCTGCACATGCTCCTGAGTACTCTAATAATGGTCTTTCGAATTGACTGCCTTTAACAGTATTCTTATTCATTGGATTCTTAGTTGTAACTTTTTCAACTGTATAATTCCATACATCAATTTGCTCACTTTGAGTAGCTTGTGGCTTCATAAATAGAGCTTTACCTGGTGCTGGACATACTTCAGCACAGTTTGAACATCCTGTACAATCTAATGGAGTAACTCCTATTGAGAAGAATAATTCTTCATCAGACTTAATTCCCTTAGGAGCAACTGACTTAAATCCTTCTGGAGCATTTTCTTTTTCTTCATTATTTAATAAGAATGGTCTAATTGCTGCATGTGGACATACATATGCACATTGATTACATTGAATACATTTATCTGGTGCCCATTCTGGAACATTAACAGCAATTCCTCTCTTTTCATAAGATGCTGTACCATGTCTAAAACTTCCATCATCCATACCATTATCTATGAAAGTAGACACTTTAAGAGAATCCCCTTGTAATCTATTCATAGGTTCAACTATTTCCTTAATGAATTTAGGTTTATCAATTTCATCAACCTTAGCATCTTCTGCATCTTTCCAAGATTCAGGAACACCTATCTTAACTATTGACTCAATTCCTCTATCAATAGCATCATAATTCATTTGAACAACTTTTTCACCCTTTTTACCATATGAAGCTTCAACAGCATCTTTTAAATACTTAACTGCTTCATCTATTGGTATTATGTTAGCAATCTTAAAGAAAGCAGATTGCATTATCATGTTTATTCTTCCACCTAAGCCAACTTCTTGAGCAATCTTAACAGCATTTAATGTATAGAATTCTATATTATTTTGTGCAATATATCTTCTCATTGCAGCTGGTAACTTTTGATCCAATTGTTCTGGTGTCCATAATGTATTCAATAAGAATTTACCACCTGGCTTTAATCCTTCTAAAATATCATATTTTCTTACATAAGCTTGATTATGACAAGCAACAAAGTTTGGATTATGCACTAAGTAAGGTGATTTTATAGGATTCTTACCAAATCTTAAGTGAGATACTGTAATTCCTCCTGATTTCTTAGAATCATAGAAGAAATATCCTTGAGCATACATATCTGTATGATCTCCTATAATCTTTATAGCACTCTTATTAGCACCTACTGTACCATCTGATCCTAATCCCCAGAACTTACATGACGTTGTGCTTTCATCTTGAACATCAATAACAACTGGTTCTAATGAAGTATTAGTGACATCATCTACTATACTTATAGTAAATCCATTCTTTGGATTTTCTGATTTTAAGTTTTCATATATTGCTGCTATATCAGATGGAGTTGGATCTTTTGATCCTAAACCAAATCTACCACCTACTATATTAGGAGCATTTGCTTTTCCTTGATATGATCTAACTACATCTAAGTATAATGGTTCTCCAACAGAACCTGGTTCCTTAGTTCTATCTAATACAGCTATTTGTTTAACCGAACTTGGTATAGCCTTTAATAATCTTTCCATAGAGAAAGGTCTGTATAATCTTACTTTAAGTAAACCTACCTTTTCTCCCTTTGAATTTAAATAATCTATAGTTTCTTCACAAACATCAATAACAGAACCCATAGCTATAATAATTCTATCTGCATCTTTTGCGCCATAGTAATCAAAACAATGATATTGTCTTCCTGTTAATTCTCCAATTTTCATCATATAATCTTCTACTACTTCTGGAATATCATCATAGAATTTATTCACAGCTTCTCTAGTTTGGAAGTATATATCTGAATTTTGAGCTGTACCCATTGTTTTTGGATTATTAGGATTTAATGAATTATTTCTAAACGCCATTAAAGCATCCTTATCTATAAGGTTAGCTAATTCATCATATTCTAAAACTTCTATTTTTTGAATTTCATGTGATGTTCTAAATCCATCAAAGAAATTCATAAATGGCATTCTACATTTAATTGCAGTTAAGTGTGCTACTGCTGCTAAATCCATTACTTCTTGAACTGATCCTTCTGCAAGCATTGCATATCCAGTTTGTCTCGCAGCCATAACATCTTGATGGTCTCCAAATATACTTAATGAAGAAGTTGCCAAAGCTCTTGCTGCTACATGAATGACCCCTGGTAATCTTTCTCCTGCTATTTTATACATATTTGGTATCATTAGTAAAAGCCCTTGAGAAGCTGTAAATGTAGTTGCTAAAGCCCCTGCTTGCAAAGCACCATGGACAGCTCCTGCAGCACCTCCTTCAGATTGCATTTCTACAACCCTTACAGGTTCTCCAAATATATTTTTTCTTCCTTTTGCACTCCAGCTGTCTACATATTCAGCCATTGGTGATGAAGGAGTAATTGGAAATATTACAGATACATCTGTAAATGCATATGCTATATGAGCAGCAGCTGTATTTCCATCCATTGTTTTCATTTTTCTCATAATGTCAGTCAACTCCTCTTTAGTTTGTCTTATATACTAACTTATAATATTATGTCCTTAATTAATATTTTGTATGATAAATAATTTATATAATAAATAGCTTTATTAATGAATAATAATTATTAATTAATAAAATAATATCATACAAATTTTTAGCATTCAAGTTATTTACGTTATTTTAACCAAATTTATGTTTGTTTATATTTTTTTTATTAATTATATATTTTATTAATTTATTATTTCATAATTTGTCATAACAAGTCGTTTTAAAGCAATAATACAATTACTCCAATCCTTAATAAACATATACATTTATATTTTTAAGTTTCTATTAATAATACAATAAATATAAGTTAACCTCTTATATTTATAAAAAAGAACCCCATTAAAATTACAAGTATTATAAAATCAAAAACTTTACTTTTAATAAGATTCTTCTTAAACTTATTTATTTTTCAGTAACTTCTTTAATTAGAAAATCAACTAATTCTTTAAGTTCTTCTGGACCTTCTTCCATAGTAATTTCATTTCTTTTATATAATTTTTCTGCAGTTAAGTTACTTTCTTTTACTCCTTTACCTTCAGTTGCATAATCTAATATTAATGGTTGTAGCCTGTCTAACATTGAAGCATATTTAGCTTCTTTAGTTTTACATTGTTCAAATTCTTCCCACAAACCTTTAAATTCACTTTTTTGATCTTCTGGCAATCTACCAAACAGCTCTTCTGCTGCTTTTTCTTCTCTATCTGATTTATCTAAATACCCCTCTTCATCAAAAGCAAAGGTATCACCAGCATATATTTCAACTAAGTCATGAATAAGTACCATTTTTAATACCATACTAATATTAATATCGTCTTTTATATATTCTGATAAAATAGCTGCCATTATCCCTAAATGCCATGAATGTTCTGCATCATTTTCACGTCTACTTCCATCTGCAATGTATGACATGCGAAAAACATTTTTTATTTTATCTATTTCAATAATGAAATCTAATTGTTTTTTCAATCTATTGCTTATCATATAGTTTCCTCTTACTTTCTCTAATTTGGTATCTTATTATAACATATATATTGAAAGTAAATAAGTAATTAATTAGTTATTATTAATTACTTATTTACTACTTTATGAATTTTCTATTTATATTTTAAAAAATTTATTTTTATATGTATATTTTTTGTATTTTTGTCAAGTATTTAAGATGTAGTAAATCATCCTAATAAATTTACACATTTACCTCAATAAAAATGTATGCTATAAGTTACGTTTTTATTTGAAAATTTAAGAAATACTTTGGACTATAAATTTAAGAAAACTTTTTTCATAATGACTACAGTTTCATTTTTGAAATCTCCTTTATTTATTATTTATTTGTGCATAGTCCAAAGCATTTCTTAATATTTAATACCAAATTCCAAAAGCTAAATTACAAATATGGTAATTCAATTCTAAATTCTGTTTTTTCTTTTGAACTCAATACTTTAATTTCTCCTTTATGTTGTTCTACTATTGCTTTAACTATAGCTAAACCTAAACCTGTTCCTTCTTTCTTTTTACATGTTTTTTCTATTCTGTAGAACTTTTCAAACAGATTTTTCATATCTTCTTCTTTAATTTCTTCTCCATAATTAATAAAACTTATTCTAGCTTTATCACCTTCATCTTCT
The DNA here is from genome assembly GCA_015058405.1 of Clostridium sp. Lineage (GTDB taxonomy): Bacteria > Bacillota > Clostridia > Clostridiales > Clostridiaceae > Clostridium. The sequence goes on along the minus strand of SVCL01000191.1, from coordinate 82,402 downwards.
AATTCTATGTCTAAATACTTTCCTTCACACCCGTACTTAATACTATTAATAATTAGATTTTCAAAAGCTCGTAATAAAAGTTTTACATCAACATTAATTGTTTTTAACCTATTCTTAGAAACAATTCTATATTCCATATTATTCTTCTCAAGGTTAGGTATAAATCCAATTATAACTTGCTCTACTAATTCATCTAAAGATATATTTTGTTTATTTAATTTAACATCTACATTGTTTATGCTAGTAAATTCAAATAATTGCTCTATAGCATCATTTAATTCTTTAGTTTTACTTAATGCAATACTACAATAATGCTTATATGTTTCTTCATCCTTATAATTAGTATTCTTTATTAACTCTAAGAACCCTAAAATCGAAGTAAGCGGAGTACGTAAATCATGAGATAAATTTGTTATCAAATTATTTTTATCACGTTCCCATACTCTTTCCTTTTCCATTAAACATTGTAAATCACTAGCCATTTTATTAACATCTTCTGCTAATCTTCCTAATTCATCATCTCTTCTAATAGGTATATTTATATCCATATCCCCATTAGATACCTTTTTTAAATTAAAAGAAATTTCACCTAAATATTCAGAAATAAAGTTAATTCTCTTAATAAAAATAAAACAAAATAACACAATAAAAAATATTAAACATCCTATAGAAAATATATCCATAAATCTTCTATTTTCGTGATATAAATTGATAAAATTGTAAAATAATTCCGAAGAAACTATATACATACCAATCATAGATAAAGATAACAATGATAATGTAATTATCATTGAAACTACACTACTAAATATTAAATTAAAAATTATAGTATATTTTAAACTCCTACTCTTCAATTTTATACCCCACTCCCCATACTGTTTCTATTATCTTAGGATCCTTAGGATTTTGCTCTAGTTTTTCTCTAATTCTCCACATATGCACCATAACAGTATTATTATTATCAAAATATTTTTCTTGCCATACTTGCCTGAATATTTCTTCGCTACTAAAAACCCTTCCTTTATTTCTTGCTAATAACAATAATATCTCATATTCTTTAGGAGTTAACTTTATAACTTTCCCTAGAACCTTAACAACATGATTACTTTGATTAATTTGTACTCCTTTAATATCAATTACATCATTTTCACTTTCAGTCGTTACTTTTTCACCACTTAAATATAAATACCTTCGTACTTGGCTTTTTACTCTTGCAACAAATTCCATAGGATTAAATGGTTTAGTTATGTAATCATCTGCTCCTGTTGATAAACCATATATTTTATCTATATCCTGACTTTTTGCACTAACCATAATAATAGGAATATTATAACATTTTCTTATGTTCATACACACTTGTATTCCATCTATATCAGGCATCATTCTATCCAAAATAACTAATTTAATGTTCTTTTCCTTAATTACATCTATAATATCCAGACCTGTATTTCTTTTAATTACATTGTATCCTTCATTTACCAAGTAAACTTCCATAAGTTCCATAATTTCTTCTTCATCATCAACTATCAATATATTAATCATAAATTCTCCTCATTTCTAAAATTATATTTTATAACCTAAAATATTTAGATATGTTATCAAACCTAAAAATACAAATTTAATCATAATAGTGTATAAGCAATAAATTATTACTTTATAATCTATTTTCTCCTTAACCATATAGTAAATAACTCTAATTAATTGAAAAAAAACAATTCCTGCTCCTAAAATTAGAAACGATAGAAAAATATATAGAACATTTATTAATTGCATACTTGAATTATCAATCATATTAATTGTTACGAATATGGTTCCAAAAAAACCTGCTATATTTACTATACTTCCAAATAAATTCATATAAAATATCTTATTTGCCTTTTCTGTAGAAAATATACTAATCTTTTTTCTTATCTTTATATAGATAATATATATTAAATTCATTAAAAAACTTAAAAAACATAAAATTAACATAGCAAATAAAGTATCATTTTTTTCTAAAAGACTTATTTTTTCATAAGAACTTTCACTTACATTATTAAATAAATATGCTACATTTCCTTTATCATCTAATCTAAATACTATATTTCCTTTACCATCTACTCTTTTGAATATACATCCATTCTCTTGAATAATCTTAGTTTTAACTTTTTCTTTTGATTCTGTATATTCTTCTAAAGTTAAAGTTCCATCATTATTATCATAAATATTAAAATCTGTTGAATTATCTAGCAATAATCCAATTTTCATTATATTACTTTTAGATATTCCATCATAATTTCTATATGTTCCTACATATTTCTTTAAGTCTTTGCTTTTTGTTTCCTTATTAACCAACATATTGTTTGATATATTATTTTGTCCGTACATATAATTTAAAAAATCTTCTTCAAATCTAAATGGAAGTGCATTTAATGAATTAGTTGCTACGTACACACCTATATTTTCTTTTGGTAATAGCAACATAGTTGTAGTGTATCCACAGGCTAAAGCACCTTCATGCTTTAAAATTTCTTTTCCATTTTTGTAATCTCTAATAAAGCCATACCCCATTCCAGATAAAGACTCATCATTACTAAATTGTTTACTTTGCATCAAATTCAAAGTTTTAACATTTAAAATTCTATTTCCTTCAAAATATCCTTTATTAAGATTTGCAATCATAAAATTCTTCATATCACTCACTGGTGCTATTATTCCTGAAGAGCCCGAAGTATATTGATACGGGATCTTCTTTTCTACATATTTATCTTTATCAATACTATAAGGTTTTGCAGTAGATTCGTCGTATATCCTAACGTTACTTCTATCCATCTTTAATTTTTTTAATATATTTTGCTTAATATATTCTTCATAAGATAAATCCGATTTTTTTTCAACAATATAACCTAAAATGTTATATCCTAAATTGCAATATCTTGTAATTGTATTAGGCTTTGTTATAACCTTAGCCTTATGACTTTGCATATAATATTCTTGAGATTTTATATTATTTATATCTAAAGTACCACAATCTAATTCATTTTGTTCATCTAGTCCACTAGAATGTGTTAATAAATTTGAACAAGTTACAGCTTCATTAAATTCATTTTCAACTTTAAAAGGACTAATATATTTATTTATATCTTCATTTAAATCTATCTTTCCCTTTTCATATAACTGCATAATAGCAGTAGCTGTAAATAACTTACTTACTGAAGCAGCAGGAAAACTTGTTTTATCAGGATTTACCTCTTGCTTTGCTTCAATATCACTAAACCCATAACCTTTTTTTAAGATTACTCTGTTATCTTTTACTATAATGATAGCAGCTCCAGGAACAGATAACTTCTTCATATTATCTCTAAAATATCCATCTATAAATTCTTCTAATGATTTTTTTTGTTCTCTAGAACTATAAGTATCTATAAAACTACCCTCTACTGCAAACATTGCACCAGAACCTTGAAAAATAATAAGTGAAATTAATACAAAACATATTACTAATTTCTTTAAATACTTAACCATATCAAATACCTCCAGATATATTCTATGATTAAATAATAACAAAAAATTAAATAATACTTTTAACTTATTATTTAAGACTCTAATTAAAATATTATAACTTTTTTTAACGAACTTGTTAAATATTTTAAATTTTTCTTAAAACTAATTTATAATGTTAAGCCCTAAATCCACCTTTTGAGTTTTACCATGTATATTAAAATATACAGTAGCTCTTTCTTTCCTCTTATCAACCTTTTTTATGAACTGCTCTTTATTTTTTAAAGGTCCAGATAATACCTGTAACCTATTTTCAACAAAGATTGCATCAGATAATTCTATTACTTCTCCTACAGTAATTAAGTTAAATATAAGATCCATTTCCTTACTTAATACATCTGTATAATTAGAATCATAACTTAAGATTTTTATTACATTAGGTATTTTTTTTATCTTATAATACACCTCTGCATTCATATCTACTTCAATAAAAACATATCCGGGAAATAAATTTTTAATTACTTCCCTTTTGATTCTTTGTTTAGTTTCACGTATCTTTCTTCTAGGTACAACAACTTCACAATCTTCACACAATAACTTCTTTATTGATTTTTTTACATTTACTTCTTCTCCAACATTAACAAACAATACATACCAACGCATCTCAATCCCTCTTAAACCATTAATATAAATTTAATATTTTTTCCATCAAAAATTATCTACTTGAAAAATCTTTATTTTCTTTAATCAAATATACACAAATAACACATGCTATCGAAATAATAAAATAGAATAATGTAATAATTATATTTCCACCTGTGAAAATTCCTATAAAATCTAGTGCTGGTACATTGTTAATTAATCCAAAATACCAAATTATACTATATACTATTTCAAATAATCTACTATTCCCACTTATAGTACCTAGTAAAAATGCTAATGAAGGAACAAAAATAATTCCTACTAAACATGAAATAAATCCTAAAAATCCTCCACTTAGTAATAGCTTTACTAAAAGTCCTACTTGTAAAATAGCTGTTAGCACTACTGCTGATATCCATTGAACTAAAAATTGACGTGTTTTATATTTAGAACATGAACTTAAGATTTGACTTAAATTGTATTTATCTTCTTTAAGTCCTAAAATAGACCAAATACCAATTGGTAAGATCGTAGATACTGGAGCTAAATATGCTTTAACGCTATCTATAGGTGCTACAAATTCAAATATAAGTATAATTATCATAGCTAAAAAGCACCAAATATTTACTAGTTTTAATGATAACTTAATTTCTTGAATTATATTTGATATATAATTATATTGAAAAGAGCTACTTTTCAACTTAGTTAACTTAGTTCCATTATCCTTATATTTATATATTTCATAATTAATTGGTGTTCTCTTCTTAAATAAGCTTAATACATTTAAATTAGTTTTATTTTTTCTTAGAACATCAAACCCTCTAAATAATACACTAGAGACTTCAACAATTAATAAAGCTACTAACACCCATATAAATCTTACTAAAATAATAGATGCACTCCACTTTATTCCACCCCAATTAAAAGTTTGTATAGCATAACTTCCTTTATCGCCAAATAGCTCAATCATATTAGCAGTAATATTAGGGAATACCTCTTTTATTCCATTAAGCATGTAATTTAATAATGTAGTCATACCAAATAAATCATTTTTAAAAATATTTGCTCCTGCAATATTTTGATTAGATAAATTTGTTTCCATAGTTATAATATAAATAGCCATCCACAGCAAAAAGTAAGCAACGCTTCCTAAACTACCACGTAAAAATGAAATTGATTCAAAAAGTATTGCTATTGCAGAAACCACTGCTATACTTGGCAGCACTATAAAAATTATTGGAGAAAAAATATCTACTAAATTAATTTGCAATACTTCACCTCTAATAAATTGAATTACTATAGTAGAAAAAGCTGCAATTAATATAATTGTTAATATAGTACAAAAATTACTTAAAAACTTTCCAAAAATATATATACTCTTCTTCACTGAACAGGAACCAAGAATTTGATTCATGCCTGTATCAATATCTCTTTCTACATTACTTCTAATTAAATAAAAACCAAATAAAGATAAAAATACAGTAATAGATAACGCCATCATACTTCCTAACCATGCTGAATTATATACACCTCTATAAATAACATTATCTTGCATTACATAATTGGTAATATACTCTGCATTTGTAGGAGCAATAAATGTAAAAGACAGAAACATAGCAAATCCCAAAATTATTAAGAACTTATAACTTCGTACTCTCTCTTTAAAATCAGCCTTTGCAATTCTGTAAACTCTATCCAATGCGTTCATATTATTCATTCTCCTTTCTTATATGTGATGAAAAATATAAATAAGCATCTTCTAAGGTAGGTTTTACTCTTTTTGCATTTATTGTAGGAACTGTCTCAGATACAATTCTTAATGTTGATTCATTACCATATCTTACAACATTACTAACTAACAACTTGTCCTTTAACTTCTTTAATTCATCTTCATTTACTGTTGCTTCCCATACTTTATCTGAAACCATATCTATAATTTTTTCATTTGTATTGTATATGTTCAATCTTCCTTTATTTATAATTGCTATTTTATTCGAAATAGCCTCAATATCTGAAACTATATGTGTAGAATATAAAATTATTCTATCAGATGCAATCTCTGAAAAAAGATTACGTATTCTAACTCTTTCCTCTGGATCTAATCCTACAGTTGGTTCATCTACAACTAATAACTTAGGATCATTTAATAATGCTTGAGCTATACCTACACGTTGCTTCATACCTCCTGAATATTCACCTATTGGTCTTTTGCATACATCATGTAAATTTAATAATTGAAGTAATTCATCAATTCTTCTTTTTGCATCTTTATTTCTAATTCCTTTAACAGAAGCTATATATTCTAAAAATTCTAATGCATTTAAGTTAGGATAAACTCCGAAATTTTGAGGTAAATATCCTAATACACTTCTTAAAGATTCAGGATTTTTAAGAACATTTTTTCCATTTACTAAAATTTCTCCACAAGTAGGCTTAGTTACCATTGTTAGTATTCTCATTAATGTAGATTTTCCTGCACCATTTGAACCTAGCAATCCTATAACTCCTTCATCTAATTCTAAATTAATATTCTTTACTCCCCAAAAATCTTTGGTATATTGTTTTCCTATATTCTTTAATTCGACTTTCATTAATTGCACTCCCCTAAATCTTGGTTGTTGTAAATACAATTTTTTAAACATTTATACTATCAATTAATTCAGAATATTTGCCAAACTTCTTACCTTTTCTACCAAATAAAGCATAAACTATAGTTATTATACCTGAAATAAAAATTATTATTGACCAATTGAAGTTTTCAAGTAGAATTCCATATATACAATTACCTAGTGATGACGCTATTAAAATACTTGCATTGAATATTCCAAAAAAACGAGCTCTTATTTCAGTTGGAATATATATTTGGAAAAATGTTGTTATCGGAATTATCTGATAACTATTAAATATTCCAAGTATAATTAATAATGTCATATACACTCCTGTTATAACCCAATTACTAACACTATTTGAATTCAATATATTAGGAAACACCCAAAACATAACACTTACACTTTGAATTGCTAAAAATAAAAAAATCTTTTTCATTATATTTGATAACGCATTATATTTAGATACCAATATAGCGCCTAATATTGTCCCTATAAACCATCCTGCTTGTATTAAACTTACCTCTAACGAAGATAAATTTAATTCATTATAAGTTATATATGGTAATACTAAAAGCACTAAAGATCCAAATACTAGGCCTGTTATCATTACAAATATCACTAAAAATATTAACGTACTATTTTGCTTAAAAAACATAAATATTTCTTTTATATTGTTAATATATTTTTTCTCTTTTTGAAACTCTACTGCTCTTTTATCATCTTTATAGATTAAAAACATTTCCATAAGTCCAGTAATTCCAAAAGATACTCCATCAATAATTAATATAGTAGTTATACCGAAGCTACTATATATAAAACTCCCTACTATTGCCCCAAATATACCTAGTAAAGATAATATAGATTGTAATGATGAATTTACTTTAGTTATATCATCTTCACAGAATAAATTAGGAATAGCAGAGCTTATCGTTAATTCAAATAACGACTGTATACTACTTATAATTATTACATATACTATTAATATTATCATACTATTCAATATTCTGCCACATAAGATTGAAAAAATGCAAATAACTATAGCACTAAGAATATCTGATATAATCATAATATTCTTCTTATTGTATTTATCAGAAATACTTGCTGCAAACACATTTGTTATTACTCCTGCCATTGTAGAGAAGAATAGAACCATAGAATATGCAAATGCTGACTTAGTTACATCTAGTACATATAAACTCAACCCAAACTTAAAAATGCTTGTCCCTATTTCTGATATTGTTCTCCCTAACATTAATAAAAAATAATTTCTTTTGAAACTTGACTTTAACATATTTGTTTCTAGTACTGCTTCTTGATTCAAAAATCTCCCCCCTTAAATAAACTTACTATTAACGCAATAATCAATCATACTTTTTAACTTAACTATATTTAATTTACTCCATTCAAATTTATTTTTCTTTAATAATAAATCAGTATAGCTATTTAATATTATAAATTTAGTTATATGTTTATCATCTAAAAGTCCAAAATATCTTAATATATTATTAACATAAGGTGCTAATTCTTCATTATCTAAATTATCATATAATATATTAAGAAATTCCTTAGCATCACAAACATTAATATCCTTATATATTTCTTTCAACATATTTCCTAATTCTGATAAACTTACTTTATTATTATTTGAAATATGGAAAATATTCATTTCTAAATTTTCTTTATCAAATATTTTTAGTATTGCTTTAGCTGCTTGATCAACAAATGTAAAATCTAAAACTTTTAAATCAATATTTGCAATTGTTTTCAATTTTATTAATGACTTAACAAAGTTATAGAATGCATTTTCTGAAATATTTTCTTGGAATTTTCCACTTTCTGAATTACAAACAATATTACCTAATCTAAATATCTTAGTATTTATTGAATACTCCTTGCTAGCTTCTAATATTTTTTTCTCACCTTCTAATTTACTCATAGAATAGAAGTTTTCATTTTCTTGACCAACATCGCAGTCTAACTCAGTAAACACTATTTCGTCTTTTTCAGGAATAGTTCCTGAAGCTATACTTAGAGTTGATATTTGATTAAAATCCTTTTTAACTCCACTATTTGCAAATTTCATAAGGTTATTTACACCTTTAATATTTATGTCATAGAAATTTTTATACTCACCAAAATGCTTTACATATGCAGCTGAGTTAATAACACAATCTATTGTATTTGCTAATTCATCATAATGACATTTCTCTATACCTAAAAATTCTTCTGTTATATCTCCATTTATAACACTTATTCTATCTTTGTACTTATTATAAAAATCTTCACCAAAATAGAAAGTTAACTTATCAATATATCTTTTAGTAGCTATATTTAAATCTTCTCCTCTTACTAAAACATATATATTTGAATTTAAAGTTTCTAAAATTTCCTTACTTAAATATGCTCCTACATATCCTGTAACACCTGTTAGCATTATGTTAGTATAACTTTTCACTGTATAACTTTCTTCTTTGCATAAATTCAATTTATTATTATATTCATCATTTATATATTCTTGTTCACTTAAATTTTTATCATCATTAAATGTATAATCCGAATTTATTATTTGTTTAATTCTATCCTTTACAGATGTATTAGAATATTTTATTTTTTCAGCTAGTTCTGCTATAGTTTGATTTTTATAAATATCATTGATTTCGATTTCAAACTTATCAGATAATAAACTTGCAACTTGAATAGCTTTAAGAGAATCTCCTCCTAAATTAAAGAAGTTATCATATATACCTATTTGGTCTATTTCTAAAACTTTTCTCCATTCATTTGCAATAATCTTCTCGTTTTCATTTCTAGGCTCAACAAACTTAGAATTTATATCTCTTTTAAACTCTATATCCGGTAAGTTTTTTCTATCAACCTTTCCATTAACAGTTATAGGTATACTATCTATTTGCATAAAATAAGCTGGCACCATATATAAAGGACATACCTTATTAAGATATTGTCTTAAATCTAAGGTAGATACTTTATCCTTAGAAACAAAATATGCACATAAAGATTTATTATTATGATGATCATATTTAGCTGTAACTACTACACTTTCTATGCCTTTATATTCTAGTATTCTATTTTCTACTTCCCCAAGCTCTATTCTGAATCCTCTTATTTTAACTTGATTATCTTTTCTTCCTAATAATCTTATATTTCCATCAATATCCCACTTACCTATATCTCCGGTCTTGTACATAATTAAATCTTTATCAAAAGGATTTTGAACAAATCTCTCAGAAGTCAAATCTTCTCTATTTAAATATCCTCTAGCTAATCTTTCTCCTGATATACATAACTCACCACTAATACCCACATTACATAATTTATCATTTTTAATTATATATACTTGAGTATTACTTATAGGTTTACCTATTTTTATTGGCTCATTAACTTTTAAATCTCTGTATATAGTTGTGACTACACTATTTTCTGTAGGACCATATTCATTTACAATTTCTAAATTTTCATTTAATTGTTTAGCTTTCTTTATTACATCATTAGTTATATTATCACCAGCCAAAGTTACAATTTTTAATGACAAAAGATCATCATATTTTGCATTATCTAATATAGCTTTAAATAATGGTGGAACAGCTATAAAATGAGTCACATTATATTTTTTTATAGCTTCATTAATTTTATAAGGATTTTTAACTTCATTTCCTTTTAATAAAACTACCTTAGAACCAGATACTATTGGAGTAAAAAAGCTTGTTACAAATCCATCGAATGAATATGAAAATAACTGCAATACTGCATCTTCAACACTTAACTTATATTCATTGCTACGCCATAATATAGATTTAGTAACTGCTTTATGTTCAATCATTACCCCTTTTGGTTTTCCTGTTGTACCAGAAGTATATATTATATATGCTAAAGTACTTGGATTCTTTTCAATATTAATTACTCTATCCTTATATAAATATATTTCTTCATTATTAATATCAATAATATTTATTTTTCTATCTTTTAATAAGTTCTCATATTTATTTTCTGTTATAATACAATTTAACTTACTATCCTCAATCATAAAACTTATTCTATCTTCTGGATAACCTGAATCTATTGGTAAATAAGCCGCACCTGCTTTTAATATTCCTAATAATGAAATTATAAGTTCTATGGAATTATCAAGCATAACTCCTATAATTGTATTTTTCCCCATTCCTTTTTCATTTATAAATCCAGCCAATGAATTTGCTTTATCATTTAATTCTTTATAAGTTATACTTCTACTTCCATCTATCAAAGCTATTTCATCTGGATTTTTTTCAACTTGCTTTTCAAATAATTCATGAAGTAAATATTCTTCATCACAAACTGTTTTCTTATTAAATTCATTTAATATTTTTGTTTTCTCATAATTAGAAAGAATATTAAAATTCTCAATACTATTTTTACTAATTAATTCAGTTATTAACTCTTCTAAAGAATATAATATTAACTTAATACTTTCTTTCTTATATAAATTAGAATTGAATTTAACTTTTATTTTTATATTTTTTTCATCATTTACAACTAAAAAATATAAGTTACTATTTATACAATCAACATAATTAATATCATGAATAGCATCAATAGCAAGCATTACTTGAAATATATCATTTCCATTTTCAAAATTTTCAAACTCTATTGTATTAATAAACTTTGATATAGGAAAATTTTGATGTTTAGTTGCTTCAACCAAATTGTCCTTAACCTTAAGAAGGAAGTTTTTAAAACTTCCTTCTAAATCAATTTCATTTCTAAAAACTAATACTTTGTTTTCAAAATTTCCTTCTATATTTTGCTTATAAATTGGAGATGATATTATAATATCGTTATTTTCAGAATACCTACTTATTAAAATACTTAATGCTGATATAAATAAAATATGTAACTTTACATCAGAACTTCCTGCGACTTTTTTTATAACATTATTTGCTTCATCTGATAAATTAAGCTCACACCATTCATATATTTTTTCTTCATTATTCCCCTCATAATTGTAATCATAAGGAAAATGATTATCACTTAAATTAGCACTTAACTGTTTATTCCAAAATAACTTGTCTGTATCTTGAGTATTAAGTTTATTTATATCACTCATTTTTATATCCTCCGCCTCTTTACTTTAGCTCTCTAGATGAAATTAAGCAGCTTTCATATTTAATTCTGCTTCACTTTTTATATTCTTTTTCTTTTTATAAATAGTTAATATAACTATTCCTAGCATATTAATAACTGCAGTAACAATACCATATGGAGATCCTAAGCTTATACCTCCAACAACAAAATCATTACTTGGATTAAAAATCATAAACATTGGTCCTTGATATATATCAACACCTTGGAATTTAGTTACCATTAATAAAAGGAAGTGTACTCCTGAATGGAATCCAGCTGATAAAAACATTGAAGAACTTACATCATATAAATAACAGAAAAATACACCAGCTAAAAATACACCAACATAATCTATTAATTTAAATTGACTTCCTGATAATTCTGTCATCATAAATAAAAATGAACATATATATAAAGAATACTTAGGACAAGCTTTATTTAATTGCTTATATATAATTCCTCTATGAAGTAATTCTTCACAATATCCAGTAATAAACGAATAAACTAATCCACAAATAACAAACTCAACTACTACACTAGTAGAAAAATCAGACACAGTTTCTGAACCATAAGAAAATAAACCTGAACAAACTGCAAATAAAGTAAATACAACCATATTTATTGTTGCTAAAAGTATTCCTAAAGAATATAGATTAAAACTTCTTTTTCTAAACTTAACAACATCATCATATTCAAATACTTTTTCATTTTTCTTCTTTACAATAAACATTAAACATACAATTACTAAAATATCTACAATTGAATTTACTCCTAAATACACTGGATTTTTACCTAAAATCATATTTGCTTCTTCCATAGGTAAATCACCTAAATTTTGAATAGAAATAAATGTTCCTCTAACAACTAATGTAGCTGCAAGATAAACAACAAAAGACATTATAAATGTTAAAACCACTACCATAATACTATTTTTTTTACTATTTTCCATTTTAAATTCCCCCTAAAAAAATATTTATTTAAAAATTAAAATCTAAATCTTCATTTTCTAAAATATCGCATTCTGCTTTATCGTACTCATTACATATCTTAATATCTTCTATCATTAAAGTATCATCTTCTGTAATTTGTTCTAAAATACTAATATAGCTTTCTGCAAAACCTTCAACAGTTTCTCTTTTAAATACATTTTTTTGATATTCAAATATTAAATTTATACCTTCACTATTTTCCATAGAAATTAATGATACTTTATATGGAGATACATGAATATTACATTCTCTGAAATCTACTTTCACATCATTAATCTTAATTGGGTCTAACTTCATATTTTGTAATGCAAAGAAAGTATCAAATAGCTTACCTTCTTGTCTATTTAAATTTAGTTCTTCTACAAGCATATCAAATTGATAATCTTGATTTTCAATTGCTTCCATAGTACAAGTTTTTACTTCCTCTAAGAAGTCATTAAATTTCTTGCTATTGTTTGGACAACTTCTTAAAGCAATAGTATTAACAAACATTCCCATTAGATTTTCAATTTCCGAATTTTGTCTTCCTGAAAATGGTGATCCTATGATTATATCTTCTTGCTTACTATACTTCATTAAAAGTACATAATATGCAGCTAGTAATACATTAAATAATGTTGTACTTCTCTTATTAGCAATTTCATTTAAACTTCTTTTTATGTCTAAGTCTGCAATAACTCTAACATAACTTCCTTCATATACATTATCCAAACTATTAGAATAATCAGGCAATAAATCTAATGTAGGCAAGTCACCACTAAATTTGTTAATCCAATATTGTCTCTGACTTTCAATTATTTCACTACCTATGATCTTATTTTGCCATACTGCATAGTCCTTATATTGTAATTTCAATGGTTCTAAAGTATTTCCATTATATATTTGAGATACTTCATCCATAAATATTCCTACTGAAACACCATCTGAAATTATATGGTTCATATTATATACAAATATATATTTATCATTTGCTACATGTAATAAATAATATTTAGTTAATGGTGCAGCACTTAGATCAAAAGAATTAATTAATAAATCAATTTGTTTATCTATGTTGTTTTCATCTATCTCCATAGTTTCTAATTCTATTTTTATATCTTCATTTACTATTTGGACAGGTTTTCCATCAACTAATTTAAAAGATGTTCTTAAAATTTCATGTCTTTCAGTAACTTGATTTAATGCATGTTTAAGTTTATCTATATCTAACTTACCCTCAATATCTAATGCACCAAAAATATTATAAGTTTTATTCTCTTTTTCATCTTCTAATACTTGACTTACATACATTCTCTTTTGAGCTGAAGATAATGGATAATACTCTCTCTTTTCTGCCTTTTTGATAGTCATATCATTTTTAGCAGAACTATTGTCTAACTTAGACTTTTCCATTATTATGCTAGACAATTTTTTTATTGTTAAACCTTCAGATAAATCCTTTAATTTTATATCCACATCTAAAATATTTTTTAATCTATTTACAATTTGGATACCAATAAGAGAATCTCCCCCTAATGAATAATAATTATCTTCTAGCCCAATTGAAGTTATTCCTAAATACTCACTCCAAGTATCTGCAATTACTTTGCTTATTTCTTCAATACTTGTAGGCTTAACTTTCTTCTCTTCTTCCTTTTCCACTGAATTTAAACACTTAACTTTTCTCTCATCTGGAATATTAAGCCATACCCTAATTTTCTCAAACTCATATCCTGGTATATGAATCTTCTTTCTCTTTTCTTTTTTATAAAACTTATTCCAGTCAATACTTCCACCATTAACATATAATCCTGCAATTTTAATAAGTGTTTCTAAATCGTATTGACAATTTTTCTGTAAGCTATCAATTTCATCTTGTACAGTTTTTTGGAAGTTTATATCATTATAATGTTCTCTATTAGTAATAAATATTTTTTCACTATTAAAGTTCTTTCTACTAAAAGACTTCATATTATTTAATAACTCTTCCTTGTTTGAGAATATGAATAATACTCTTTCTTCATATTCTCCTCTTCCTGTATTAGCTGTATAAACAAAATTCATTAAGTCACTTTCATCAATATTCTCAATAAAAGTTATATATTTCTTTATTAAATTTTCTAATGCTTCTTGTGATTTTGCTGTAACAGATAACATATCAAATTCATTAATTCTACTTAAACTAGCTGATTTATCTTCTTGCCACTCTTCTAATACAACGTGACAATTACATCCACTTAATCCAAAAGAGCTTACTCCACATTTTCTTAAGTCACATCTACTATTCCATTTCTTAGTTTTGTTAACTATATATACTGGCGACTCTTCAAAATCAATTTTACAATTTGGAACTGTAAAATTAACCACTGGAACTAAAGTTTTATGTTTAAGACATAGGATAGCTTTTACAACTCCAGCTAAACCTGAACAACTATCTAAATGTCCAATATTAGATTTAAGAGCACTTACAGCACAAAATTGTTTTCTATCTGTAAATTTAGAAAAAGCTCTAGTTAATCCATCAATTTCTATTGGATCTCCTAAATTTGTTCCTGTTCCATGAGCTTCTACATATGATATATCTTCTGGATTCACTTCTGCTTCCTTCCAAGCTCTAATTAGAACATCTTCCTGTGCCTCTGGATTAGGAGCTGTAATTCCAATAGATCTTCCATCTTGATTTATTGAACTTCCTTTTATAACAGAATATATAGAATCATTATCTTTGATAGCCTTGTCTAATGGTTTTATAATTAAGGCTACCACACCTTCTCCACTACTTGCTCCATCAGAATTATCATCAAAAGCCATAGTTCTATCATTAGAAGATTCTATACCTAACTTTTCTTTTGATTTAAGAGGTAAAACACTTATTTTTACCCCTCCTACTATTGCTGCATCACAATCGCCATTTCGTATTCCTTGACATGCCATATGTAATGCTACTAAAGATGAAGAACATGTTGTGTCTATAGTTACACTTGGTCCTCTTAAGTTAAGAATATAACTTATTCTACTTGCAATCATCGCTGATAAATTTCCTGTAAAACTAACTATTTTACTTTTTGGTTCAACCTCGTCAATTAATCTACTATAAGAATAATCAGGCGTATCTCCATAACCTATATACACACCTGTTCTACTACCATAAAACTTTTTACCGCCATATCCAGAATCCTCTAAAGCATTCCATGCAGTTTGTAAAAATACTCTTTGATTTGGATCCATTAATTTAGCTTCATTTGGAGATAAGCCAAAAAACTTATAATCAAATTTATCTATATCATCTATATAGCCCATTTCTCCAACTTCAAATTCTTTATCCATATTAGTGTATTTTAAATACTTTGTTATATCTTTTTGCCTAGAAGTTGGTACATGGTCAATGCAATCTATTCCATTAGTAAGGTTGCACCAAAATTCTTCCAAATTGTTAGCCTTAGGTAATCTTAAACTTATACCGATAACAGCTATGTCTTTTGAACGAATTTTCTTAACTTCAACTTTTTCTTTCTTTATATTCAAATCAATATCGTCAAAACTTAGCATACTTCCTCCTTTTAAAATCTATATGATATTACTTGCGATTTTTCTTTTAATCTCTTCATATCTTGTTTGTTTTAATAATTCGCTTAATATTTCTTTCTTTTCAAAATTACCTACACTCTTATTTTCAAGCACTAAAAAAAGAGCCTCTACTGCTTTATCTAAGTCTTCAACAGTAACCTCTCTTTTTGTTTCTTTTAATGCAATATATATATTTTTTATCTTCTTTATTGGAAGAATTACATTTTCACTGTATTTTTCATTTTGAAAATTATTATTCTCAGTACATGATGCTGCAACTAATATTGATTTTACCAGATTAAAATCAATATCTTTTTTTAAACCTATATTTCTATCTATTTTATTTAGATCAGCTTTGTTATCAAAAGCATATATATTACTCATATTAGAATATCTCTTAAATAACTTACTTAATGTATTTTTAGGCCCTAATTCTATAATATAATCACTATCTTTATTTATTATAGCTTTCATTATATCAGTCCATAATACTGGATTTGTTAACTGATTTTTTAAGTTACTTACAATTTCTAATGAACTTTCATATTCTTTAGCATTTACATTACTAATTACAGGAATACTAAATTCATTATATTTATACTTATTTAACTCTTCTTCAAATTCATCAGCTACAGGAGCCATTAATTGTGTATGAAAAGCTCCACTTACTTTTAAATGAGATACTTTTTTAGCTATAGTTTCTAACTTATTAATAGCTTCTCTTACAGCTTCATCTTCTCCTGAAATAACATTTTGCAGCGTAGAATTATAACAAGCAATATTGATTATTCGCCCTTTATTCTTTATTTCATCAATTACATTTTCAACCTCTTTTGACTCAACACCAATAATAGCTGCCATACTGCTTTTTTCAGCGCTAGCTCTTTGCATTAATTCTCCTCTTCTTTTTACTATCTTAAGTCCATCTTTAAAATTGATAGCATTAGCGCAGGTAATAGCACTTATTTCACCTAAACTGTGTCCGGCCATATATACAGGATTTATTCCATACTCATTTGTTAGCACTTTAAACATAGCATAACTAACTGTTAATATAGCAGTTTGTGTATTACTAGTTAATGATAACTTTTCCAAATCCCCCTCAAAGCATAACTTCTTCATATCTATATTTAAGGTATCACTTGCTTCCTCGAATATATCTTTAACAATTGAGTATTTATCATATATGTTTTTTCCCATTCCAACATATTGAGAACCTTGTCCTGAAAACAACAACACTACATCTTTCATACAACCCCTCCAATAATATTTAATAGTTTTTAATTATCATTTCTAATAAATTAATATATAAACCAAACATTTCTTCAACTTTATTAGTCTTAATAATATCAGTATTATAGTTAAACTTAAGTTTTAAATAATCTTCAAATTTTTCAACACTTAGTGATAAATTAAATATTTCTTCTAAATTATAATCACTAACATCAAGTTCATTATTATATATTAAAGGATAAATTATATTTACTTCTTTATTGTTTTTAATTACTCTATTAAATTTAGCAATATCGTACACATTTTCCTCATTGTCAAAGATACCTTCTTTAACTAACATAAACAAATCTGTAAAATTACTTATTGATTTTAAATCAATAATGCTCTTTTTAACCTTATCTTCTTTATCAAGAATTGTATATATAACTTGTTCACTGATATCACTTATTTTATTATTAATATAAATATTTGTAGCTATTAATATTGTTTCTATATTAATAGCTAAATTATCTGAAATTCTTAGTAATTCACTATACATATCTTCATCAATTGTATACTCAAACATTGAATTTTCAGTATTTCTTTCATTATTCAAGAAATATTCATCACTTAGCTTTAATCCTTCTATTTCATAATTTTCTTCATCTTCTGGATTATAACCAATTAATTTTGCTAATTCTTTTATTGTTGGATTAGCAAAAATATCTGTAATTTTAATCTTATCTTTATAGATATTATTTATAAGAGAAAACATTTTAAGTACAAGTAATGAATTTCCTCCAATATCAAAAAAGTTTTCTTCTAACTTTATTCCTTTAACTCCTAAGATCTTTTCCCATACTCCTAACAAGTTTTTTTCTATATCATTTGTTTCTTGTTGAACTTCTATATTTTCGCTTTCTTCATTATTAATTTCTACTTTTAATAAAGCTCTTTTATCTACTTTTCCATTAGGTGTTAATGGCATTCTATCAAGTATTATGAAGTAAGTTGGTACCATATACTTAGGCAAGTTTTCTTTAAGAACTTCTTTTAGATAACTTATACTTAATTCTTTACCTGTAGTAATATATGCACATAAATGCTTATTATCTCCCTCACCAATATCAAGTACTGTAGCCTCTGTTACCCCTTCTATCTTCAATAAATTACTTTCTATTTCACCAAGCTCTATTCTAAATCCCCTTATTTTAACTTGATAATCAGAACGTCCTTGGAATTCAATATTCCCATCATTTGTCCACTTTCCTAAATCTCCAGTTCTATACATCTTTTCTTCTTTATTATATGGATTATCAATAAACTTTTCTTTAGTTAACTTTTCATTATTTAAATATCCTCTTGATATTCCTGAACCACTTATGCATATTTCACCGGATACTCCAATAGGTGCTAACTTATCATTTTTATCTAATATATATACTTTAGTATTATAAATTGGTTTTCCAATAGGAATATTACTATACTCAGCATCAACTTCAAAGCTAGTTGTAACTACTGTATTTTCTGTAGGACCATAATTATTTACTAACTTGTAGTTTTGTTTTTTATAATTTACTAACTTATCTCCTCCTGTTAATAAATATCTTAAAGAACTATTTTCACCTATCTCAATAAAACTTTGACATATAGGTGTAGGTAAGAAGGATACTGTTATATTATTTTTATTATAAAAATTATTTAGACTTAAAATATCTATTTTTAATTCATTTGGAACTATATAAATAGTTGAACCTGAAATAATGTAAGGCCATATTTCCCAAACACATGCATCAAATCCCATAGATGCATATTGAGCAGAATTATCCTTTTCTGTTATTCCAAATCTATCTACATGCCATTTACATAAATTAATTAAATTTCTATGCTCAATCATTACACCTTTAGGATTTCCTGTTGTTCCTGAAGTATAAATTATATAAGCTAAATCATCATATTTACTGTTATTAATTCTTTCTACTTTCAATTCATCAGCAAAATTAACCTCTTCTATATTCAATATACTTCCTTCAAAATCTAAATCCTTACTGTATTTCTTTTGTGTTATTAACATATCAGATTTACTATTTTGTAAAATATACTCTATTCTATTACTTGGGTATTCTGGATCTATTGGTAAATATGCAGCTCCAACTTTTAAAACAGCAAGCATGCTAACTATCATATTTATAGATCTATCCATCATTATTGATATAATGCTTTCACTACCTAATCTTTCATTCTCAAGTAATTTTGAAGCTAACAAATTAGACTTCTTATCTAACTCTTTATAAGTTACCTCTTCTTCCCCATCTACAATAGCTATATTTTCTGGATTTATTTCAACTTGTTCTTCAAATAATTCAATAACATTCTTTTTATTTTCATATTCCTTATTAGTATTATTAAAGTGGTTTAGTATTTTCTCTTTTTCTTCATCACCAATAATATCAATATCGTCAATGATAATCGAATCATTTTCCACAACATTATTAACTATATTTATAAAATGATCTTTTATTCTTTCTATAGTTCCTGTATCATATTTAGCGCCATTATAATTAAATCTGATTGTTAATTCTTCTCCTGGTAATACTATAAAATTAAAATCATAGCTTGTTTGCTCATATGCTCTTAAATCACTTATTAAAAGATTACTTTTCATTAATGAATTTGAATTATTTATTTCATCAGATTCTGGATAATTTTCAAAAGCTACAATATTATTTATAAGATTTTCTTTAACTAATGAATTTGATTGATTCTTAGCTAATGAATAATATTGATACTTATCTGATTGTAATGCTTTATTTTGCATATCTAATAATAATTCATTAAACTGCATCTTTTCTTCAGTTTTTACTCTTACAGGAATAGTATTTATAAACAGACCAACTATACTAGATACATTTTCAACTTCAGCAGGTCTTCCTGATACAACAGCACCAAATATTACATCCTTTGTACTATTGTATCTCTGAAGCATTATTCCCCATATACTTTGAATTATTGTACTTAAAGTTACTCCATACTTATTTGAAATTTCTTTTAATATTCCTGTCTTTTCCTTATTAACTTTAAAATATAAATCACAAACATCATATTTACTACTGCTTGCACTAGTTTTGGAATTGATAATACATGCACACTCCTCATATTCAGACATATATTCTTTCCAATACTCTTCAGCTTCGTCTTCATCTTGCAATTTAAGCCAGTCCATATATTTAGAATAAGAATGTACCTTAGGTAAATCTAATGTATAGTTTTCATTAATAGAATCATATATTTTAAACATTTCATCTATCAATATTCCCATACACCATCCATCCATAATTATATGATGAAAACTCCATACTACTTGAAATACCTCTTCATCTAACTTTAATACAGATACTCTAGTTAAAGGTGCTTTAGTTAAATCAAAGCCTTTTCTTCTATCTTCTTCTTCAAATTTTTTTATATACTCCTCTTTACTTCCAGTATAATTTGTAAGATCTTCATAATGAATTACCAACTTAGCATCTTGAACTACTACTTGTACAGGTTCGTTTATCCCTTTACTTATAAAAACACTCCTAAAAGCTTCATATCTTTCAATCAACTTATTAAAAGTTTCTTCTAATGTATTAACATTTAAACATCCTTTAATAATAAACATTGATTGTTCTATGTAGGCATCATTTTCCTTATTTAATTCATCATAAAGAATCATACCTTCTTTCATAGATGTTAAGTTATATATTTTTTCAATCTTAACTTTATTACCCATAATAACTCCCCCAAATTACTTATGTTTTATTGATTTAGTAAATTCATTATATTATCCAAATCATCTATTGAAATATTGGCATCTCCTAAATCTGTAGGAGTAACTTGCTTTGCTGTTCCACTTGTACAATAATCTATTATTTCAATAAGGTTATCCTTGAATAATTCCATAAGATTATTTATTGTTTCTTCAAAGTATTCTTTAGTATTATAATTACAAGTAAAAGTTAATTCGTTATTTAATACCATTCCATTAATATCTAACACAGTAATTCTTTCACCTTGAGGACTAACTTGAATTCCTGATGAAACATCGGAAAGTTCAAAAGTCTTTGTAGTTGCAACCTTATCAAATTCTCCTAAATAATTAAATCCAATTTCAGGATTACATTTGAAACTTACATTTTCCTCATCTGAGAAGTTAGATATATATCTTAAAATTCCATATCCAATTCCATTGTTAGGAGTCTTTCTTAGAGTTTCCTTTGTTTTTCTTATCATATAAGATAAGTCTTTTCCTTTTTCCATTGATAAAACAACTGGATATGTTGTTGTAAACCAACCAATTGTTCTTGAAATATCTATATCTGGATATATCATTTCTCTACCATGACCTTCTAGATTTATACGTATCTTATCCAGACATGTCCACTTGTTTAAAGCAATTAGTAAAGCAGTTAATAAAATATCATTACTTTTTGTATTGTATATTCCATTTACATCCTTAATAAACTTTTCAGTATACTCTTTAGATAATTTTATAGAACATAACTTACTATCTAATATCTTATTACTATCTGCTTTCATATCTTTTTTTATTAAATCTATCTTTTCGTCTTCTATCTCTTTCCAATAGCTCAATTCTCTCTTCAATTTTTTGCTTTCAGAATACTTATATACATTATCTACCCATTCTTTATAAGAATCAGTTTTATCTTGTAACTTTATTTCTTTTCCTTCTTGTATAGCAATATATCCTTCATTAAAATCTTCTAGTAATACTCTCCATGATATTCCGTCTATAACAAGATGATGTATTACAAATACTATATAATCTCCATCAATAGTATTAAATAACTTAACATTTATTAATGGCCCATTATTTAAATCTATATTACTTTGGATCTTATCACATTCTTTTTCTATTTCTGCCTTATAATTTAATAAATCTCTTAAATTTATAGCCTCTACATCAATCATATTTTCTTTATATGCCAAATTAGTTTGTAGTACACTTTCACCTTTAATGTCATATACCATTCTTAATGCATCATGATGTTCTACTATTTTATTTACTACCTTCTTAACTAAGTCTAATTTAAATCCATCTTTGCTAAATATCATCATTGAATTATTCCAATGATTACTATTTGTGAAGTTTTGTTCAAAGAACCACTTTTGAATTGGAGATAATTTAACAGGACCTTCAACACTTTCTTGATTATTAGATTTACTCTTAAAAGTAATATCAGGACTTAATTCTTTAATTGTTCTCTTTTCAAATATATCTTTAACTTCTAACTTTAATCCTTTTCTTGCAGAAGAAGATACTATTTGTAAAGCTTTTATAGAATCTCCTCCAAGTTCAAAAAAGTCACTAGATATACTTATCTCTTCACTTCCAAGTATATTCTTCCATACCTCTACTAATTGTTCTTCTATATAATTTCTAGGTAATTCAATATTTGATGAACTATTTATATTTTCTTTTTTTCTACTAAGCTGTTTAGTATCAATTTTACCATTAGATTTTAATGGCATCTTATCTATTTGAACTAAATATGTTGGAACCATATAACTTGGTAATTTAGATAACAGATATTTTTTAATTTCTTCAACATTTAAAATTTTTGCTGCTTCAAAATATGCACATAAACTCTTATTATTAAACTTATCTTGCTCTACAACAACTACTGCTTCTTTAATTTCGCTATATGATTTTAGTAAGTTTTCGATTTCTCCTATTTCTATTCTGAATCCTCTTATTTTAACTTGATTATCTACTCTTCCCCAGAACTCAACAGTACCATCTTCCAACCATCTTCCAAGATCTCCTGTCTTATATAGCTTTCCAGTTCCAAAAGGATTTATTATAAACTTCTCTGCTGTAAGTTTTTCATTATTCATATATCCTCTTGTTACGCCTTTTCCTGCAATACATATTTCACCAATTGCACCTATAGGTTGAAGTTTATTTAACTCATTAACAATATATACATTTGTATTATCAATAGGTTTTCCTAAAGTAACTTTTTCATTAGAACATTTTAAAGATATAGCATCTACTGTAGTTTCTGTAGGTCCATAATTATTGTATAAATTATATCCTTTAGATACTATTTTATTCTTTAAATCATCATCTAATTTATCTCCACCACAAACTACTTTATTTAAACATTCTATTTTTTTACCTTCTACTAAGAATTCTCTTAATGTTACTGGTACAAATTGAGCTATATTAATATTATTTTCCTCAATATAACTTCTTAACTTTTCATAACTTAGTCTAGTTTCTTTATCTGGAATAAATAATGTTCTACCAAATAAAATAGCTCCAAATATCTCTTCTACAGAAACATCAAAAGTGATGTTGGTAAGTTGTAAAACATTACAATCTACTTCCGCATCCATTAAACTATTAAACCATTCTAATACATTAACTACATTTCTATGTTCAACCATAACCCCTTTTGGCTTTCCAGTTGAACCAGATGTATATATAACATAAGCTAAATCGTTAGGTGATATATTCTTTTCTAGATTTTCACAATTATTAATCTCTTCAATTGCATCAACTTCAACATATTTATCACCTTCAATTCTATTTATCCTTAAGTTTTCCCTTATTATAAACTCAAGATTAGAACTTTCCTTAATATCCAATACTCTTTCTATTGGATAATCTATACCTAAAGGTAAATAAGCTGCCCCTGCCTTTAAAATAGCTAACATAGCAATTATAGTTTCTTCTGACTTATCCATCATAATTCCAACTATGTCTTTTGCCTTTATTCCTAATTTATTTAATTGTCTCGCTAATTTATTGGCTTTCTTATTTAATTCATCATATGTTAACTTATTATCACCAAACACAACTGCTATTTTATCTGGAGATTCTAGTACTTTGTTTTCAAAAATTTCATTTAATAACTTATCATCACAATGCTCTACTTGTGTGTTGTTTAACTTATTTTCTATTATGTCTATTTCTTCATTAGCAACACAATCTGTATTACTTAATTCTAAATTAATGTCCTTAGTAAAGTTTTTAGCCATTTCTTCATAGTTCTTAACAAACCTTTCAATTTCTAAGGTTGTATATTTATTAGAATTAAACTTTACTTTAAGATCTAACTTATCTTCATATCTTTCAAATGCAAGAACTACACTTTCTTTTGGATATTCTTTAATGTTAGAATCATGTATAGTATTTAATGAACATACAATTTCTGCTTCTATTTCTTCTTCCACAAATTTTCTTAAAGGAAAATCTTGATTATTGTATCCTTCAATACAGCTCTTTTTTACGTTCATTATTATATTTTTTAATGTGTTCTTACCATCTACAGAATCTCTAATAACTATAAAATCATTAATTGTTTTTTCTGTACACTTTTGCATATATACAGGAGACCAAACTGCAATATCATCTTTTTCAGTGTATCTATATAAAATCGCTTTTAATATAGAAAGCAAAATAATATATAAAGTTAAGTCTTTTCCTTTTGATATTTTCTTTAACCCTTGAAATATTTCATTCTGTATTTCAAAACAATTTTCTACTACATTTAAATCTTTCACAGATTCAACTCTTTTATTTAATAATGTAGTTTTCTTACATTCATTAAGCTTTTCTTGCCAATACTCTTTTTGTATTGCATAAGTTTTATCCGATAATAATATATTTTCAATTACCTTACTATCCAATTCTATCTACTCCTTATTAAAAATCAAAATCTATATCATCTTCACTTAAAGCTGCTTCTTCATTTCCTGTATAATTGATATTATTTAAGGAAACTTCTTCTCTATATTGCTTTATTAATTTTTCCTTTTCACTATTTCCTAGTAAATTAATTTCGCTTATATTTATTGAAAAATCTTCGCTTACTATTTCTATTATCTTTTGCATATCTGAAGAAACTCTATTTACAAATTCTTCACTATATGCATTTGAATTGTATACAAAACTAACCTCTAATTCTTTTCCTGGTATAATTACAATTTCAAAATCATAATTTGTTTGCTCTATAGAATATGCCTTATCTATCTCTAAATCAGTTTGACTTAGCTCTTCATTTATCTTATCTATACTTAAAGGATAATTTTCAAAAGCTATAATAGTGTCAATTAAATCAGTTTCTATATTATTATCTCTTTGTATCTTAATAAGAGGATAATAACTAAACTTCTCATTTTGTACTTGATCTTTTTGCATCTTTGTAACTATATCTTTGAAATTAGTTTCATTATTTAAATTAACTCTTATTGGTATAGTATTTATAAATAAACCAACCATATTTTCAATTCCTTCAAAGTCACCTGATCTACCTGATATTACAGAACCAAATACAATATCTGAACTATTACAATATTTACTTAATAAAATTCCCCATATAGATTGAATTATATTACTTAATGTCACCTTATTTTCTGAAGCCTTTTTATTAAGTTTTTCTAATAATTCTTCATTAATTTTAAATAAATTAGTATTCTTTGACTTAGGTTTATTAGGATTATCTTCTTTTAATTTAGAGAATCCCACGATATCTTTTATATCTTTTAAATACTCTCTCCAATAAGTTCTAGCTTCTTCCTTATCTTTTTCAGCTAGCCATTTTATATATTCACCAAATTCTACACTTTCTTTACTTTCCACGTTTCTATTAAGTTTTAATTCTCTATAGAAAGTAAAGATATCATTTAATACAATTCCTAAACACCATCCATCTAAAATAACATGATGGAAACTCCAAACTACCTTGTACATATCTGTCTTATCTCTAAATATAGCTATTCTCATTAAACTATCTTGCTCTAAGTCAAATCCTCTTTGTCTATCCTCTTCTATGAAATTATCAAACTTTTCTTTTCTAGTATCTAAATCAAAGTTTGATATGTCTTCATATACATATTCTATTTCTGACTTTTTCAAAATAACTTGTCTTATCTTATCTATATTTTTATAGAAAATTCTACTTCTGAAAATTTCATATTTATTAAGTACTAAATCAAAAGCCTTTATAAATAAATTTTCATCTAATATTCCTTTAAAATCCATGACAGATTGAACTACATAATTTCCTGATTCATCCCCTACTAATGAATGATAAACCATACCTTCTTGCAAAGGTGTTAGCTGATAAATTTTCTTTATATTTTTTCCGCATTTATCTTTTATGATATTCAATTCATCTATTGTTAAAGTATTATCGCCAAAATCTGAAGGAGTATATTCTGTCTCTTTTACAGATTTACAGAAGTCTATTATTTCTTTTAATGCTTCAATATAATTATTAGCAAAGGAAGTTATTGTTTCTTTATCAAACTCTTCTTTATTATAATTAAATCTAAAAACTATATTTTCATTTATCATTATTCCAACTATATCTATAGCAAAGTTTCTTCTTACTTCTTCACTAACTGAAGATTTTAATAAGAACTCATCGATCTTAAAAATATCACTATTTAAGTTCATATCAAATTGTCCCATATAGTTAAAGCTTATCTCTGGTTTAAAATTAAGATTAACAATAGATTCTTCCTTTTGAGCAGTTATATATTTTAATATTCCATAACCTACTCCTTTATTAGGTATCTTTCTTAATCTTTCTTTCAAATTCTTTATCATATATCCAACATTATCATTTTGTTTTAAATCTAATATTACTGGATATAAGGAAGTAAACCATCCTATAGTATTACTCAATTCAACGTTTTCTACTATTGCCTCTCTACCATGTCCTTCAAGATTTATAGCTATTTCTCCATTGCCTATCCACTTATACAAGCTTATTTGTAATGCTGATAATAATATATCATTAATTTCTGTGTTGAAAGCTTTACTAGTCTTTTCTAACAAATCTACTGTTGCAGCTTTATCTAATTCAACAGTAATAGTCTGTCCATCTTTAATATTATCTGACTTAGCATCTACTAATTTAGGAAGTTTCTTAATGTCTTTTTGAACTATCTTATTCCAATATAATTTTTCTCTTCTTAACTTTTCACCTGTAGAATAATCTTCTAATATTTCTGACCACTTTTTATAAGAAATAGTCTTTTTATCAAATGTAATTTCTTCATCCTTTATTCCTTGAGAATATCCTAATTCTAAGTCTCTTAACAATATTCTCCATGAAACACCATCTATCACCAAATGATGTACTATTATTAATAATTTATCACCTATTGGTGTTTTGAATAAAACAAATCTAGTAAGTGATTCCTTTCTTATATCTACTGATTTTTGCTCTTTCATTGTTTCTTGCTCTATTATATCTTCATAATAATCGCTATTTCTTAAATCTATAACTTTAAATTTTAAGCTATTTTCATTTAGATCATTAACAAATCCAGTAATCTTATCATTTTCAAATTTATAAGTCATTCTTAATGCATCATGATGTTCAATTAACTTATGACATGTTTTCTTTAATACTTTTAAATCAAATCCATCTTCTTTGAAAATCATTACAGAATGATTAAAGTGATTTATTTCGTTATTACTTTCATTAAAAAACCACTCTTGAATAGGTGTTAAATTAGTTTTTCCTACAACTAACTTTTGATCTATTTCTTCATCAATAGTTTTAATATGAAGAGCTAATTCTGAAATTGTTGGATAATTAAAGAAATCTTGTACATTTAATTTATAGTTATATTTTCTTAATTGAGAAAGAACTTGAATTATCTTTATAGAATCTCCACCTAAAGTAAAGAAATCATTATATATTCCAATTCCTTTCCTTACTAAAACACTTTCCCATATATCAATTAATAAATTTTCTATTTCATTTCTACCTTTACAACACTCTTCGCTACTATCTTCCTTAGCTTCTAATAGAAGTAATTCTTTTCTATCAACTTTTCCATTTTGATTTAATGGCATCTTTTCAATAATATAGAATTCAGAAGGTATCATATAATCAGGTAATCTTTCTATTAAATACGCCCTAATTTCTGATGCTTTTATTTCATTTTCTCCCACTATATAAGCTGCTAAACATTTACTTCCATGCTTATCTAACTTATCTAATACTACAACTTCTTTAACATTTTCATGTTCTAATATTCTTCTTTCTACTTCCTGTAACTCTATTCTAAATCCTCTTATTTTTACTTGATAATCTATTCTACCTAAAAACTCTATATTTCCGTCTTTTAGCAGCCTTACTTTATCCCCTGTTCTATACAATCTTTCTGATTTATTAAAAGGATTTTCTATAAACTTTTCTTTTGTTAAATCTTCTCTATTTAAATACCCTTTTGCTACACCTTCACCACCAACATATAATTCACCTATTGTACCTATTGGTACTAAATTTTGATTTTTATCTAATACATAGGCAGTTGAATTTGATATTGGTTTTCCTATTGGTATTGTTTTTTCTTCATCTACATCTTTATCTATTAAATAAACAGTAGAGAAAGTTGTATTTTCTGTTGGTCCGTATCCATTAGCTATTACAATACTATCATTAATTTTTCTTACCTTATTTACATACTTCGGAGATACTACATCTCCTCCTACTATCAAATATCTTAAGTTAGAAAAAATCTCAACTTTATCTTCACATAATTGATTAAATAATGGAGAAGTCAACCACATAACTGAAATATTATTTTTATTAATATAATCTTTAATTACATTACTATCTAGTATTATATCTTTGCTTTCTACATATAAAGCTGAACCATTTAATAATGATCCCCATACCTCAAAAGTTGATGCATCAAATGCTATAGAACCTGTTTGTAATATTCTATCTTCCTTTTTGAATTCTACATAATTAGTATTCTTAACTAATCTAACTACATTTTTATTCATAACACATACACCTTTAGGTTTTCCAGTACTTCCTGAGGTATATATAATATATATTAAATCTTGCGCTGATACTACTCTATTAACCGCTTCCTTATCTTCTAATAGAACCTCTTTACTATCTATAACAATTCTATTTAAAGGTAAATCCTTAACAACCTTATTATCAATAGAATCTTGTCGCAATAGTAATACTTTTGCTTTACTATCAGATACCATATAATCTACTCTGCTTTTAGGATAGCTTGTATCAATTGGTAAATAAGCTGCACCCACTTTTACTATTCCTAATATTCCTACTATTGTATCTATACTTTTATCGCATAATATAGCTACAACATCATTATTTTCAATTCCTTGGCCAATTAAGGAATGAGCTATTTGATTAGATTTTTCATCTAATTCTCCATAAGTTAAACTTCTGTCTCCTGATACAACAGCTATCTTATCTTTATTTTCTCTTGCTGTTTCTTCAAAAATATCTTTAACGCTCTTTCCGCTAGGGTAATTAGTTTTAGTATTATTAAATTTATTTAATATTAAATCTACTTCCTCTAATGATATTAAAGATATATCTTTAAGCATCACTTTAGGATTATTACAAGCTACTTTAATTATATTTTTATATTGATTAATCAAAGTATCAATATAGTCTTTTACGTAATAAGAAGAATTATATTCTACATTAATCTCTATATTCTTATCATTTATTGAAAATTGTAAATTTAATTCTCTTTTCAATTCTTCATCATAACAATTTTCATGAATACTATGTTCTCTAGTATTTATAGAGAATAATTCTAAATCATCCTTTTTACTATCCCTCTTTAAATTTTCTATTATATTTTTCATTGGATAATCTTGATTATCGTAAGCTTCAAGCATTGTCTCATTTATTGATAGTACTAATTCTTTAAAGGATATATCATCATTTAAATCTGCCACTATAGGAATTAATGTGTTTATATATTCTTTTTTCTCTTTTTGCTTTAAGATAGGCGAACCTATTACCATTTTATTTTTCTTAGTATTTTTATAAAGTAATATACACATACAAGATACTAATAAAACATATAATCTTCTTTTAGAGTTACCAGATATATTCTTTAAACTTAATAACATTTCATTATCTACTGTATATTTCTCAATAATATATTCTTTATCTCCGTTAATTACATTATTATATGGAAACTTATTTTCACAAAGATAATCTGATAATTTATTCATCCAATATGAACGTTGCCTTTTTAACTTTTCTAAATCTGTTTCTTTAGAATCATTAAACATAAAATTTCTCCCTTCATTTTAATGTAAAATAATATATATTTTTTAGCACGAAAAAATTCTCTTTTATAACCTAGTTATAAAAGAGAATTTTCCTACTATAATATTTTAAAATGTAAAGCTTCCTTCATCTTGTGGAATAACTTCAGAAAAGCTTAATTTTTCATTAAGAATATCAGCACATTCTATATCTATTAGCTTTTCTCTTAATTCAAATAACAATTCTTTTTTCAACTTTTCATCTAATAAAGTTTTATCTGCATCTTTAATAATACTATTAGATAACTTTTCTAAATGACTAATTATTACTTTAATAATTTCTTCACTATACATATTTTTATTATAAGTAAATCTAGCTTCTATTTCGTCCCCTGGATAAAATAAAACATTAAAATCATAATTTGTCTTTTCTGCTGAATTCATGAATTTGCAGCTAAAATATTTATTCTTTATAATACCATCACTTGGATAGTTTTCAAATACAGCCATATGATCTAACATATCATTATTTATGCTAGCTGCTGACAACATTTCAGTTAATAAAACACTACTATATTTTTCTCCATATATAACTGCTTGTTGTACTTGATTTTTTAAATCTGAAAAACTTGTACTATTTGATATCTTAATTCTCATTGGAATAGTATTTATAAATAGACCTACCATTTTTTCAATTCCATCAACAGGAGCCATTCTTCCTGATACAACCATTCCAAACATTGAATCATTTGTTTCATTGTAAGCCTGTAAAAGTAATCCCCATAAAATATCTACTACTATTGATAAAGTAACTTGATTATCTAATGCAAATTTTTTCAATCTACTGGTAGTTTCTTTATTTAGCTTCAATACTAATTCATTGTATTCATATATTTTATTAGTTTTATTAGTCGGTATACTAGTTTTATTTTTATATCCAGCTAAATACTTTTTCCAATACATTAAAGCTTCATTTTTATTATATTTCTTTAACCAATTTATGTATTCACTATATTGATTTACAGCTGGTAAATTTACTCTCTTATTTTCTTGAAGCGATTCATAAATATCACAAAATTCATTAAGAATTATACTTCCACACCAACCGTCCATTAAAATATGATGATTACTCCATAAAAGTTTATATTTCTTATCTGATAACTTAATTAATTTCATTCTGTTTAGAACATCTTTTGATAAGTTAAATTTAATCTTCTTATCTTCTTTCATCATTTTATCTATAGCATCTTTTTGCTTCTCTTCATCTAAATTAGATAAATCTTCGTATCCTATAGATATTTCTCTACTATTAAAAACTACTTGTACTGGTTGTTTAACTTTTTCATAAACAAAAGCTGTTCGTAAAATATCATATCTTTCAATAATTAACTGCATACTCTTTTTTAAATTTTCAACGCATACTTCACCTTGTATATCAATTAAATATTGTCTGAAATAAGGATCATCGTCATTGTTTGCGCTTTTTATTGAATTAAATAGCATTACAGTTTGCATAGGAGAAAGTCCATATATACTTTTAATATCTTTTTTATCTTTACTCATATATTAAATCTCTCCTTACTCATTTAATATGTCAAGTATATCATCGAATTCATCTTCTGATATATCATTTTCTAATAAATCTACTGAATTATTACTACTTTCTTGAGATTCGCAATAATCTATAATATCAAATATTGCTTTCTTGAAGTTTTCACTTAATAATTCCATAGTCTCTTTATTACATGCTTTAGAATTGTATATAAATCTAAATGTAAGACTACCATCTACTGTAACACCAAATACATCTAAGAAAGAAGCTCTCTCTGATTCTTCATTCATACAATTTTCAATATAATCTGGTAATACCTTAAACGCATCATCTTCTCTTTGTTGTCCCATTTGACCTAAATAATTGAATGTAACTTCAGGATTAATATTTAAATTTATATTATTTCTAATTTCATCTGATGCAATATATCTTAATATTCCATAATCCACACCTTTATTTGGTATTGCTCTTACTTCTTTCTTTACTTCTTCTATTGATTCTTCAATATTAGTACTATTAGTTATATCTAAAAGTAAAGGTGAAATAGATGTAAACCATCCAACAGTTCTAGATATATCAATATTATTCACTATATTTTCTCTTCCATGACCTTCAATATTAATTATAAATCTAGATTTGTCATAACAATTTTTGATGCTTATAGCCAACGCTGTTAACAGAATTTCATTTATATCGGCATCAATATTCTTACTAGTACCTTGTAATAATCTATCTGTATCTTCCTTAGAAATACTCATTATTTCAGTTGAACTATCCTTCATCATATTAGTATCAAAATTATTATCCTTTGGTAATACAAATTCTGTTTCAGAATTAAATCTTGACCAATATTCTGCCATCTCTAATATCTTATTGCTTTCAGCATAACTGTATAATGCTTCACTCCATTGCTTAAATGAGCTACTCTTTTCTGGTAAGATAACTTCTTCTCCTTCTAATAATTGCATATAAATACTATTTAAATCTTCAAGAATTATTCTCCATGATATACCATCAACAACCAAATGATGAATTGTCATAAATAAGTAATCCCCTTCTATAGTACTAAATATCTTTGCACCAACCATTGGACCATTTTCTATATCTAAGGATTTTTGTACAGCTTCAACTTCAGTATTAATAGTATCTTTGAAGTTATCATCAGTTCTTAAATCTAGTACAGATAAGTTATATGATTTATTATCTACATCTTCAAAGTATTCCACTAATACATTTTCATTCATTCTAAAATTAGATCTTAATGCATCATGATGTTCTACTAACTTATCTAAAGTCTTTTCTAATATTGCTACATCAAATCCTTCTTTTCTAAATAGCATATAACCTTGATTCCATTGATTCATATTTTTAAATTCATGTTCAAAGAACCACTTTTGTACTGGAGTAAGCTTACTCTTACCTGTTACTACTCCTTGATCACATTTCAATTCAGTTAATGTTATACAATTCTTTATCTTATTAATTGATTGATTTAATAAAATATCATGTACATTTAACTTAAATCCATATTTCTTTACCTTTGCACATATTTGAATTGCTTTTATTGAATCTCCACCTAAAGTAAAGAATCTATCTGCAACACCAATATTTTCAGAATCAAATACTTCTTTCCATGTTTCTAGTAACTTTTCTTCAATTTCTCCTGAAGCCTCAATATAATTATCACTTGCAACTTCCTCTAACATTTCTGGTTCAGGTAATGCCTTTAAATTAACTTTTCCATTTTGAGTTAATGGTATTTCATCAATTTGCATTACTATCCTTGGAACCATATATTCTGGTAAAACCTCAATTAAGTAATCGCTTATTTCGCTAATATTTATCTGATTATCAGAAACTATATATGCACATAAATACTTATTATTTCTTGAATCAACTTTATCAACTACAACTGTTGTTTTTATATTTTTATATTCAAGTATTCTCTTTTCGATTTCTCCAAGTTCTATTCTATATCCTCTTATTTTTATTTGATAATCTTTTCTTCCTATAAATTCTACGTAACCTTCTTTTCTTAATACTCCATAATCACCTGTTTTATAAATATATCCTAATGTTGGGTGATTTATAAAGGCTGCCTTAGTTTTTTCTTCTTCATTTATATAACCATTTGCTACACCAATACCACCTATAAATATTTCTCCTTCAACATCTATAGGGCAGTGTTTCATTTGATAATCTAATATATATATTTTTTGATTAGCTAAAGGCATTCCATATGGTATACTCTTCCACTTACTCTTCATTTCATTTATTGGATAATAGATAGACCATATAGATCCTTCTGTTGCTCCTCCTAAGCTTGTAACATCAGCATTTACAAAACATTCTTTTATTCTATTTGGTAGCTTTAAGCCTATCCAATCTCCACTTAATAATATATGTTTTAAATCTTCATTAATATATCCGGAATCTACATTATCAATAAACATATTAATTATAGCTGGAACTGAATTCCATATAGTTATTTTCTCTTTAGTTACAATATCAATCAAATTAATAATATCTCTATGATCTTTTATCATAACCAAAGTTGCTCCTGAAGATAATGAACCAAATATATCATAAATAGATAAGTCAAATCCCATTGATGATAATGCTATAACTCTATCCTCTGAAGTAACATTATACTTATTATTCATATCTATTATTGTATTAGCTGCTGATTCATGTTTAATTACAACACCTTTTGGTTTTCCTGTACTACCTGATGTATAAATAATATAAGCAACATCTTCCTTATTATCATCTACGCCTAAAAATTCTTGTGAATACTCATCAATATCATTATCATCATAAAAATCAGGTACTAACATAAACTTACAATTACTATTGGATAAAATATATTCTCTTCTTTCATCTGGATATTCTGGTTCTATAGGCACATATGCAGCCCCTGTTTTTAGAACTCCTAAAATATTAGCAATTGTGTTTATATCTCTTTTTGCGTATATTCCTATATAATCATTTCTACCAACTTGATTTTCCATTAAATAATTTGCTATCTTATTAGATCTTTCATCTAATTCCTTATAAGTAAAGCTATTATCTCCCAATTTTACTGCTATATTATTAGGATACTCTTTAGCCTTATTCATAAATAATTTTTGTAGTGTTTCTACCTTTACATCTTCATCTGTATTATTATAATCTTCTATAAATTTATCTAAATATGCATCTTCTACAATTCCTGGTTTATCTCCAACTAAGCTTAATATTAAATCTATATAATAATTAAACATATTAGTTATTACATCTTCATCAAATAACTCTTTTATATAATCCCAACTTAATTGAATTCCATCTTTAACTTCCATTATTTGATAATCTAAATATACTTGAGAAGTTTGAGTTACAGACATTAATGTATCACCTATTGAAGAAATAGAATTAGATAAATCTAAAGTTTTTCCAAATAGCATACTTGTGAAAACTATAGGCATTGCTACTGAATTTTTGTCTAATTCATTATATGAACAATAATCTCTAATTACATTTATTCCATCATAATCTCTATGATCTAATGCTTCCATAAACTCTCTTTGAATTGACTTACATAATAGCCAAAAATCATCTTCTACGCTTGTATCTACACCTAATAACATTAATGAAGTAAAGTCTCCTATAACATCATTAACATCCTCATGAATAGGTAATCTATTAAATACTGTAGTATTTATAGATAATTTATCTTGATTACTCCATCTAGATAATACTTTTGCATATGCTGTAAATAATATCATTGCTGGTGTTATGCTATTTTGTGCTGCCTTTTCACAAATATTAGCCCATGTAGAATTTTCTATTATTCTAAGCTTTCTTCCAAAGTTAGGTTCATCAACTTCTGAAACCTTCTTCTTTAATGGTAATTGAGCTGCCTTAGGTATTTCTGGAAGTTTATTTTGCCAGTATTCTTTATCTTCCTTATACTTCTTACTTTCTAACACAGATTTGTAATTACACATATAATCTTTAAATGTTATTCCTAATTCTTTCTTTTCCTTACCATCATAGAATTCTTTCATTTCTTTAAATATCATTTGAATACTTGCACCATCTGCAATTAATAAGTCAATTTCAAATAATATCTTATAAGTACTAACATCCATTTTTAATGCTTTAAAATTAAATAGTGGCCAAACATCAGTATCAAAAATATGATGTGACATTTCATGCCTTAACTTTAAGTTACAATCTTCTTTTTCTTCTACAGTCTTATTTGTTAAATCTATTACTTCAATATTATAA
Source organism: Clostridium sp. (assembly GCA_015058405.1). Lineage (GTDB taxonomy): Bacteria > Bacillota > Clostridia > Clostridiales > Clostridiaceae > Clostridium. The sequence continues at coordinate 45,904 of SVCL01000191.1, read as the reverse complement.
TCAGGAACATTTTCTAATACTTTTTGTTTACCATTTGGTAAAATAATAGCTCTTAACATTGGATGTCTTTGTATTACTTTTCTTAAAGCATCATTTAATTTTTCTATCTCTAATGTTGTTTCTATTTCCATATAGGCATGTGTTGAAGTACCACCTAATTCAAATTGTTTATCTCTACCTATTAAATAAGCAATTTGTATATTAGTTAAATCAAATTCCTCATATTGATTTTCAACATCTAAAATAATTTCCTTAAATGTTATATCATCATCACTTTTCTTTTCAGAATTATCAATTATTTTAGCCATTTGTTTGATTTTGCTATTTTCAATGAAATTCTTGAAGTCAATTTTAATATTAAATTCTTTTTCTATTAAACTTACTAATTTAATTACTAAAATTGAATTACCACCTAATTCAAAGAAATTATCATCTGTACTTACTTCTTTAATACCTAATAGTTCTTTCCATAATTCTACTAATCTTGCTTCTACAACATTCTTAGGTTGTATTATAACTTTCTTATATCCAGACTCTTCTAAATCCATTGATAATAATGTTTTTCTATCAATCTTTCCATTATTAGTTAATGGAATCTCATCAACTTGTTTTAAGTATGTTGGGACCATATATTTAGGTAATGATTCTTTTAAAGTATTTCTTAAACTTTGGATATCAACAGCTGATTCTGAAGTAAAGAATGCAAACAATGTACTTATACCATTTTTATCTTTTCCATTTAATATAACTGCATTTTTTATACTAGTATTTTCTAATATTGCTGCTTCAATTTCTCCAAGTTCTATTCTGTATCCTCTAACCTTAACTTGTGAATCATTTCTACCCATGAATTCTATATAACCATTATTAGTAAATCTACCCATATCTCCAGTTTTATAGATTCTTCCATATTTAGGATGTATAATGAAAGAATTATTAGTTTTTTCATCATCATTTAAGTAACATTCTGCAAGTCCAACTCCTCCAATATATAACTCACCTTTTACACCTACAGGACAAAGTTCCATATTATAATTTAAAACATAATATGTTTGATTGGCTAGAGGATATCCATATGGTATACTTGTAAGATTTTCATCTACTTCTTCTATAGGATAATATATTGACCATATTGATGCTTCAGTTGCTCCACCTAAACTTATTACTTGGCAATCCATAAACTCGTCTTTTATTCTTTCTGGTAATGAAACTGGAATCCAATCACCACTTAATAGAACTAATCTTAATTCATCTAAATCATCGTAATCTATAACTTGTTCTTCATGAGATTCTCTGTAATCTATTAACATTTCCATAACAGCTGGAACCGAATTCCATATTGTTACTTTTTCATTTTTTACTATATTACTTACATCTTCAACATTTCTTTGATCATCAATGATTATTAGCTTACCACCTGTAGTTAAGCTTCCAAAAATATCATAAACTGATAAGTCAAAACTTAATGATGCTAATCCAATAAACACATCATCTTTATCCACATGGAATCTATTGTTTATATCTTTAATTGTGTTGCACACTGCTTTATGTTTTATAACAACACCTTTTGGTTTTCCAGTACTACCAGATGTGTAAATTATATATGCAATATCATCTACATTATCATATATATTATCTGTCTTTTCTTCATAATTCTTTATTATATTCTTGCATAATTCTGAATTAAGTAAAATGTTAGAATTAGCATTATCTAATATATACTTTTGTCTCTCATCTGGAAAATCAGGATTTATAGGAATATATCCAGCACCAGCTTTTAAGATACCTAATATGCTAATGATACTTTCTATACTTCTCTCTGCTAGTACCCCTACTAAATCTCCTTTTTGTACATTTTCTTTAGATAAATAATTTGCTACTTTATTGGATGCAATATCAAGTTCTTTATAAGAAACTTCTTTTTCTTTATACTTTAACGCAATATTTTCTGGATTCAATAGAACTTGCTTTCTAAACATTTCTTGTAATGTTTCTGTAGAAAATTCTTCTGATGTATCATTATACTTATCAAACATTTTTTCTACTTCATAAGTTGCTTCATTTATATTAATATCATTTGATAAGTTCATAATTAAGTCAACATATTCTTTAAACATTGAATTAATAGTATCTTCTTCAAATGCTTCGCTAACATAATCCCAATTTAATAATATTCCTTTTTCTAAATTCATTACTTGATGATCTAAATATACTTGAGAAGTTTGTGTTATACCGTATACCATTTCTCCTATATTTCCGAAGTTACTATCCTCTTCATCAAATAACATACTAGTAAATACAATTGGCATTATTGCTGACTTGTTATCTAAATTATTGTAAGTACTATAATCTCTAATTACATTAACTCCATCATAATTTTTATGACTATATAAATTCATAAAATTATCTTGAACTTCTTTAGCTAACTTCCAGAAATCATTTCTATCTTTAGTATCAACATCTAAAATTAACGCTGATGTAAAATCTCCTATTATCTTATGGATACTTTCATTTGCTAATTCCCTATTGAATATTGTTGTATTTAGAGATATATCCTTTTGATTACTCCATCTAGAAAGCACTAATGAATATGCTGTAAGTAACATAAATGTTAATCTTGTATTATGTTTCTTACATAAATCATTTAACTTATTCCAGTCCTCATATTCTATAATAGCTTCCTTTCTTAAAAAGTGAGGTTTCTTAATATCAGCTAATCTCACCTTTAAAGGTAACTGTGGTGCCTGTGGAATATCAGGAATTTTATTATTCCAAAACTCTTTATCAACTTTATAAGCTTCAGTTTCACATAATCCTTCCTTAGAACATATATAATCTCTAAATGTAATATCTAATTCTTCCTTATCTTTACCATAATAAACATCAGCTATTTCTTTAAATAACATTTGAATACTTGCACCATCTGATACTAATAAATCTATACCAAATAGTAATCTATATTTTTCTTCTGATATCTTTAAAGCTTTAAAATCAAATAATGGCCAAGTATATGGATCAAACATATGATGAGACATTTTATTTCTTTCAGCCATTAAAATATCTTCTTTATTCACTGCATCTATTACTTCGATTTTATATTCTGGAACACTTTCTAATATTTTTTGTTTAGCATTATTAGTAAATATTGCTCTTAACATAGGTTGTCTTTTAACAACATCATTTAGGCTCTTATTTAACTTATCTATATCAAGTGTTGTTTCTATTTCTGCATAGTAATGTGTTGAAGTATCTCCTAATTCAAATTGCTTATTTCTTCCCATTAAATAAGCCATTTGTATATTAGTTAAATTAAATTCTTCATATAAATTTTCTTTATCAATTACTATTTTCTTATCCGCTTCCACCACTTCATTAGTGCTATATTTTTCATTTATAATATTAGCTAATTCTAAGAATGTATCACAATCGATAAATTCACTAAATTCAATTTTCACTTTTGTCTCATTAGCTAATATTCCTAATATCTTAATGATTTTTATAGATGAAATATTATATTCTAAAATTGAATCTGTAATATCTATACTATTATTTTTTAATTCTTTTCTAATTACATCAATTAAAATAGAATTAATTTTATTTACTGAACTTTCCTTATCTACATTTGTTTTATTATTACTTAAATTCTCTTTTTTATAAATGCCATCTGCATAATTTTGTACTAGCTCTAATCTTCTTACTTTACCATTATTATTTCTAGGAACTGAATCTATCTTTATTACATCTTTTATATTAAATCCAGTATTCTTCTTTACTACTTTTCTAATTTCTTTTACTAAATCCGTAAAATCTCCCAATTCCTCTTCGTATACAGTAAATACTAAAATCTCATCCTCACCTATTTCCTCATTATACAAGGCTGCTACTACTGTGGAATTATGCTTTATGTTAGTATTCTCTTCTATTAAATTTTCAAAGTCAAAAGGATATAAATTTGTACCATTAATTATGATTATTTCTTTACTTCTACCTGTTATAGTTAAGGCATTATCATTTAAAAATCCAATATCTCCTGTATCAAACCACTCATTATCTACAAGATAAAGAGGTTCTATAGAATTGTTATTGATATATCCTTCTGCTAACATATGACCTTTTATCTGTACTCTACCTATATACCCCTCTGGTAAAACATTCATTTTATCATCACAAATTCTTACCTCACAACAGTCTAAAACTTTACCATCTTCAATAAAGGTAACAGCTTCATTACTATTAGAATCTAAAAATTTCAACTTACTTCCTATAGTTAAACATTTTCTATCTACTATATGCTTAACATGTCCTTTAGCTAAATCAGTTACACTAATAAAAATCGTTCCTTCTGATAATCCATAAGCAGGACGGATAACATTAGCTTTTAAATTAAATTGTTTTAAAGTATTTATAAAGTTATTACAAGTAACTTCTTTTATATTTTCAGCTGCAGAAACAATTGATTTTACACAACTTAAATCCAAATTTTCTTCTTTTAATTCTTCTATATTATCCACTATATATTGCATTGCAAAGTTAGGAGCAAATAGATAAGAACTTCTATTTTCTGAAGTTTTTCTTAACCATAAATTAGGTTTACTTATAAATGTATTAGTTTGCATTATATATTGGCTTGTACAATTCATTACAGCTAATATATGAACTGCTAATAATCCAAAAGAATGAGTTAAAGGCATCCATGTCATAATTGAATCTTCTTCTTGAAGTTTATATGATTTAATTACAGAGACAAGATCAACTATAATATTTTTATGACTTATAACTATTCCTTTAGGATTTCCAGTAGATCCTGATGAAAACTGAATTAAAGCCATTGAATTATCACTTATAACTCCATCATTTTCAATTTCATTGTTATCTATTTCTACTTTATCTATTTCTTCGAAATTAATCAGAGAATCTTCTAAAAACTGTTTGTATTTATTTTTATTATCCTCTTCTACTATTATCTTAATATCATCAAGTTGACCTACTATATTTTCAACCAAGTTTCTATCTATATTACTCTCAATAGCCTTAACAGGTATAAATGCTATTCCCTTCAATATACAAGCCCACATTATAACAATAAACTTTTTTTGATTATTAACTTGAATTAATACTTTATCACTTGTACTTATGCCTACTGCCTTTAATTTTTCTCCAAACTCATTACATAACTTATAGAATTCACTATATGTTATGTATTCCTCTTCTTCATTTGAATGTAATATAGTTATCCCTTTATTATTCTCTTTTCTTAATAAATACAGATATTCGCCCAAATACCTTTTTCCCATGTAAATTCCCCCTTAATTCTCATTATTTTCATAGCCAAACTCAATTGAATGAATGTATTCTTCGTTTTGCTTTAATTTAAAAAAGTCCTTTATTGAATCAAAATTCATAGATCCAATAGAACATGAACCTAATCCTAAATACGATGCAATATAATTCATTAATGATACCATTGCACCACAATCTAATAATCCATAAAAATATCCATCACTTTTATATTTAGGGAAATTACTTTCACTATCATATGTTAAATACATGGTAAATGCTGATGTCTTGAAGATATTTTTATTAGTAAAGAATTGACTTTCATCATTTATACTACAATTACTATTTACTAGACGAAGACTATTATCTACAGGATTATAGAAGTATAATCCTTGTTTTATTCCTTCTACCCTATCTTCTTTAAAATAGATATATACATTAATAGGATATAGTCCCCCAGCACTTGGATAATAAAACCTTTCTTCATCTTTTACCTTTTTTAATGCACCTAATAAATTAGAAATTGTATTAAAACTTATTTTTTTATTTATGTCATAATTTCTAACGCTCTTTCTATTTATAATAAAATCTGGAATACTTATCTCATTATCTAAAGCTATTTCATCATTATCATTATGCATATTAATAAATCTTGACTTTTGTTCCTTTTTAAATTTCTCTACATTTTCACTTTCAAAGAAATATTTATCATCATATATGCTTTTAATATATTTACTTTGTGATTCAAATATTTCAGAAGGAGTATTAATAGTATTTCTTAATATTCCTTTTTTAATCAAATCTCTTGTAAATATTTTAATTATCTTCTTATTAACCTTATCCGATAAATCAGGTAAATTATCTACATCTATGCCGTCTTGAGCATAAAAATAAAACTCTGGAAATAATTTTGTAACACTTCCTTTAAACTTCTCTTTTCCTATGATTAGATATTCGCCATCAATCTTCCATTGATTCACATAATTCCAATAATAAATATTTTGCATATAATCTCTCTCCTTAACTTAATAGCATTTTAATATTGAATTAATTTCTTCACTTACTTTTTCTACATCTTCATATAAAAAGAAGTGATTGCCTTTAAACTTAATGATTCTGAACTCATTATTAGTAAAATTACTCCAACCATTTATTTCATAATCACTTATTGAATCATTTATTCCATAAAAAAAAGAAATAGGGCAATTTAATTCCTGTTTCTCTTTAAACTTATACCTTTCTATAATTTTGTAATCAGCTCTTATAATAGGTAAAAACATCTTTTTTAACTCTTCGTTCTCAAATATATATCTAGGAGTTCCTCCTAATTCTTTTAATTTTTTCTCTAATTCCTTATCATTTAACATATGTATATTTTCTTCTTTTTCTTTTGTAAATGGTGCTTCCTTACCTGAAACAAATAAATGTACAGGAGGTTTTCTCTTTTCTTTTGCAAGCTTATAACATAATGCTAAAGCAATCCAGCTTCCCATACTGTGTCCATATATAGCATACTTACTATTTTCTGTTTCACTATTAATTACATTATATACATCATCTACTGCTTCCTCAAAAGTATCATATAGTTTTTGATCTATTCTAGCACCTCTTCCTGAAAGTTCTATAGGTATCACCTCTATTTTTTTATCTATATAATCTCTCCATTTAATAAAAGAGACCGCTGATCCCCCTGCATGTGCTATACAAAATAATTTTATCTTTTTCACATTATTACAACCCCTTAATTTTTTATAACATATTTTTAAAAAAATTATAGTATTCCAAGAACTGACACTTTTTTTTTGCACAACAAATTTATATATTTATAAAAAACACTGCTCTATAAATATATTTTTTATGATTTTTTTATATTAATTTTACTTTAGTTAAAGCGCCGAAACTTCTGTTAACCTACATAAAACCTTATTTTTATATGTCATAACACATTTTTACCAATTAATCAATTTTTTCTTAACTTTTTCTTAATTTTTAACTTTTTTATTTTTCATGGTTTTTCGTCATTATTTTCAATAACCAATAATATATTACAAATGTCTCATTTTTTTATATTTATATATTTCTTTAACTTTTTATAATGATAAATTAAAACTTTTTTATTCCCATGAGACAAATCTAAAATGTTTGCAAAAAAGTAATAGGTTGTTGAATATATATAATCATTCAACAACCTATTACTTTATATAAATATATATTTATTCAATTTAACTACTTTAAATTAATTAATAACTGACCATTTTTTACTTGTTCACCTTCATTAACTAATATAGAATCCACTTTACCATCACAAGATGCAAAAATATTAGTTTCCATCTTCATAGCTTCTATTACTAATAAACTTTGATTTTCTTTTACTTCTTCTCCTTCTTTTACTAGAATTTTAATAACATTTCCTGGAATAGCAGCTCCTACTTCTTTAGGATTAGAAGCATTAGCCATTTTAGTTGCACCTTCTAATGATCCTGCCACAAAGTTTCTTTCATTTTTATCTTTAATTTTAATTCCTCTTCTATTACCGTTAATTTCAAAATCAACAGTTCTATATCCATCATAATCAAGCTTTCCTACACCTATTAATTGAACTATATAAGTTTTACCTTCTGCTAATTCAATTTCCGAAGTTTCTCCTTCTTTTAAACCATGGAAGAATATATCACTACCCATACGCGCTAAATTACCATATTCCAATTTAAACTTTATAAAATCTTCATAAACATCAGGATATAAAGCACTACTTATTACTTGTTTCTTTGTAGGATTAAACTTATATTTATCCTTTAACTTCTTTTCAATAGCCTCAAAATCTTCTGGTGGAAGTAACTCACCTGGTCTAACTGTTATTGGTGTCTCACCTTTTAATACAAGTTTTTGTAACTTTTCTGGGAATCCCCCTTCTGGTTGCCCCATCATACCTTTAAAATAAGATACCACTGAATCTGGGAAAGCCATGTTAGCTGCTTTTTCATATATATTTTCTGGTGTCAAATCATTCTTTACCATAAATATAGCCATATCACCAACCATTTTGGATGATGGAGTAACTTTAATTATATCTCCCATCATTTTATTAACCTTTTTATACATCTGTTTTACATCATCAAACCTATCCCCTAGACCAAAGCTTTCTACTTGTGGTTTTAAATTCGAATATTGACCACCTGGTATCTCAAATTTATAAATTTCAGCACTACCTGATTTTAAGTCTGACTCAAATCCACTATAAACAGGTCTAACATCCATCCAGTAATCTGAAATCTTTTGTATATCACTAAGCTCAATTCCAGTTGCTCTATCTGTATGTTCAAGAGCTGCAACTATTGAGTTTAGAGCTGGCTGACTTGTAAGTCCAGACATACTACTAAAGGCTGTATCAACAATATCTACTCCTGCATCTGCAGCCATTAACACAGTTGCAACGCCATTACCTGTTGTATCATGTGTATGAAGATGAATTGGTATAGAAATTTCATTTTTTAATGCTGTTATAAGCTTTTTAGCAGCATATGGTTTTAAAAGTGCTGACATATCCTTTATTCCAAGTATATGTGCTCCCATCTTTTCTATATCCTTAGCTCTTCTTACATAATAATCTAATGTATATTTATCTCTATCTTCATCTAAAATATCACCAGTATAACAAAGAGCTACCTCTGCAAGCTTATTACATTCTAATACTTGGTTTAAAGATACCTCTATACCTTTTAACCAATTAAGTGAATCAAATATTCTAAATACATCTATACCAGAGGCTGCAGATTCTTTAATAAATTCTTTTATTACGTTGTCTGGATAATTTTTATACCCTACACCATTAGCTCCTCTAATTAGCATTTGAAACATAACATTTGGTATACGCTTTCTAAGTTCCTTTAATCTTCTCCAAGGAGATTCTTTTAAAAATCTATATGATGTATCAAAAGTAGCTCCTCCCCACATTTCTAGAGAGAATAAATCTTTTCCATACTTAGCTGTAGCATTTGCTATATTAACCATATCACGAGTTCTAACTCTTGTAGCCATTAATGATTGTTGAGCATCTCTCATAGTAGTATCTGTTAATAAAAGTTTGTTTTGATTTTTTATCCATTCTACTACTGCTTCCGGACCTTTTTCATCTAAGATTTGTTTAGTACCTTTTAGATTACTTACATCTTCAAATTTAGGGATTCTAGGAACATCAAAATCTATTTTTTGCCCCTTAGTTTCATTTACTACCTTTTCTCCTAAGAACTTTAATATTCTGTATTCATCATCAGTCCTTGGATTAACATCAAATAATTGTGGATTATTTGATATAAAGTTTGTATCACATTCACCTTTTTTGAATGTTTCATTATTTAATACATTTATTAAAAAATCTATATTAGTTTTTACTCCTGTAATATTAGTTTCCTTTATTGCACGTATTGCCTTTCTAACAGCATCTTCAAATGTTCTAGAATAAGCAGTACTCTTAACTAACAAGCTATCATAATATGGAGAAATAACAGAACCACTAAATCCATTACCACCATCAAGTCTTATACCAAATCCTGAAGCAGTTCTATATACATCTATCTTACCAGTATCAGGTGAAAAATTGTTTGCTGGATCTTCTGTTGTAACTCTACATTGAATAGCATATCCTCTTTTTTGTATATCTTGTTGTGACTTTATCCCTATTTCATCTGAATTAAGTGCATAACCTTCTGCTACTAAAATTTGAGTTTGTACTATATCTATACCTGTTATCATTTCTGTTATTGTATGTTCTACTTGAACCCTAGGATTCATTTCAATAAAATAATGATTACCATGTTTATCTAGTAAAAACTCTAATGTACCTGCACCTCTATAATTAACAGACTTCGCAATCTTTAATGCATCACTACAAATTTCTTGTCTTTTTTCTTCTGTCAAGGATAAAGCTGGACAAAATTCAATTACCTTTTGATGTCTTCTTTGTATAGAACAATCTCTTTCGAATAAATGAACAATATTTCCATACTTATCACCTATTATTTGTATTTCTATATGTTTTGGACCTTCTATGTATTTTTCTATAAACATATCGTCTATACCAAAAGCTTTTTTAGCTTCATTTTTAGCATTTCTAAAGGCTGATAATAGTTCATCTTTACTTTTAACTATTCTCATACCTCTACCGCCACCACCAGCAGCTGCTTTTATCATAACTGGATATCCACATTCATCTGCAATTTTTATTGCATCTTCCTCTGAAGTTATTGCTTCTTCAACACCTGGAATAACAGGTACATTTACATTCTTAGCAACAATTTTAGATTTAATCTTATCTCCTAACTGTTCCATCATTTCAGATTTAGGCCCTATAAACTCAATACCAGCCTTTTCACATCTTCTTGCAAATTCAGGATTTTCCGAAAGAAACCCATAACCTGGATGTATTGCATCAACATGTTTCTTTAATGCTAATTCTATTATTTCATCAATATTTAAATATGCTTCTACAGGTCCTTTATTTTTTCCTATTTGATAAGATTCATGTGCTTTAGTTCTGAACAAAGAACACTTATCTTCTTCTGAGTAAATAGCTACTGTTCTAATTCCTAATTCATGACATGCTCTAAAAATTCTTATAGCAATTTCACCTCTATTGGCTACTAATACTTTTTTAAACTTTTGCCCCAAGACAATACAACCCCTTTATTCTTATTTTTTTCATTACTTGAATTATAACATACATAAGATAAATATACATATATTTTTTTGTTTTTTTAGATTTTCATTCGTGTTTTTTTAGTTTTTATTGTAGTCTATTGCCTTACTTTAAAAAAGATTGTACAATATTTTTTGTTGAATTTTATATTATTTAGGAGGATTATTTATTATGAATAAATTATTAATAGTACTTGTTTTATCCTTAGTAGGTGGTATTATTGGATGGCTTACAAATATATTAGCTATTAAACTTATGTTTAGACCAATAAACCCTATTAAAATACCTGTTCTTAATATTGAAATTTTAGGTCTTATTCCTAAAAGAAAAAATGAAATTGCTGAAAATATAGGTGAAGTTGTTGCTACTGAATTATTATCTATTGATGATTTAATAAACGAATCTTTTTCTGAAGAAGATAAAGAAAATCTTATAATTGCTGCTAAAGAAAAAATTAGATCTGTAATAAATGAGAAAGTAAATTTAATACCTATTCCTTTTAGAATGATGGCTACTCCTTATATTGATAAAATAGTAGATAACGAAGTAGGCCCTATGCTAGAAGATATGGGCGGCGAACTTCTAGTTAAAATTAAGGATAAAGTTGACATACAAAAGATAGTTGAAGAAAAAATTAAAGCTTTAGACTTAATCGAATTAGAAGCAATTATTATAAAGGTAGCAAAAAAAGAACTTAAGCACATTGAAGTTTTAGGATTTGTCCTTGGTGCTCTTATTGGACTAATTCAAGCAATTGTTCTTAGTTTAATTTAATGAATTTATTTACATTATTTATAAAAAATGTTATAATGCATTGTATTCACGTTATAAATATCTTAAAAAGTTCTGATTTTTTACCATGTCAGAGCTTTTTTAATATCTTGAAAATTTAAGATTTCAAAAATGAAAAACTCTTAATTTCTATAATTTAAAGAACAGTTATATATTTTATTGCTTTTACGCAATGATATATCTCTTCTTCTACAACATTCATCAAAATCTCCTACTTTATTATTTTATAATTTAATAAAAAGGAGGTTTTATTATGGACTTTGATTATATAGAAGAACTTGTTAAAAACATTAAAAATGGTGATTCATTATGTAAAGAAAAATTAATTACACAATTTGATCCCTTTATAAAGAACTTATGCAAAAAAACTTTTGTGGATGGCTACGAACTTGAAGATTTAATAAATGAATGTTACACAACTCTTCTTAACTCTATAAATAAATATAATATTGAAAATCACAGATTTGTTGCATATGGTACTAAATCAATTAAAACATCTCTTTATTCTTTAATTCATAAAAAAAGTATATTAAAAGAAATTGATGGTACAAGCTCCTTATGGGAAAGTACCAATATGGAATACTTCTTAAAGTCATCCGACGATTCAGTTGATTCAAACATAATTTCACTTCATGAAAAAGCTTGTCTTAAAGAAGCTATAAAAAAATTATCTACAGAAGAAAAAGATATTTTAATAAATACTGTTTTAAATAATACTACATCTAAAACCTATTCCAAAATAAAAGAAATTCCTTACTCAACTGTTTTAAGAAAAAGAAAGAAAGTTGTTAATAAGCTTTCTAATTCTATTAAAAATGATTTTCTCAATTAAATAACTTATAGCAAAAAAGATGTATCGGCTTATGATACATCTTTTTGAATACTATCTACAGCCTCAGTAGTTTTTCTAGCTAATTCATTAACTTCTGTAGCTACTACAGCAAATCCTTTTCCATGCTCTCCTGCTCTTGCAGCTTCAATACTAGCATTTAATGCTAACATTTCAGTTTGACCTGCTATGTTTCTTATTAAATTAGACATATTGGATATATTATTAATTATAGTTACCTTTTCTATTGACTCTCTTAACTTTTCACTACAATTATTATAGTTGCTCATAGTATTATTTCTTAATTCTATTGTCTGCTTATTTATTACTTTTGATTTATCTTGAATACCACCTGCAACAACAACACCTTCTTCAGCAGTCACTACTGTATTTTTAGTATTCATCATAATATCTTTAGAAGTTTTATTAAGTGCTAAAAGTTCCTCAGAAGATTTCTCCATGTCTATATAAATATCTTCTATAGCTGCTGTTGATTCACTTATTTCTTCAAACAAGTTTAATAGCATATTACTAATTTCTTTATTACTAGTAACTAACTCATTACTACTTGCGTTAACTTCATTTATTGTTTTTCTTAGAACTTTTATAGAATTATTTAAATTGTTTGTAACTTCAGCAAATTCATCATTTCCAACCACTTGAACATAACAATCTAAATTACATTTTGATAATTCTTCAGCTATATCCTCAATTTTTTTCAGTTTAATATTTAACATTTTTTTAACCATATAAGCTATAAATATACCAATTATTATTGATATAATAGAAATTAATATTTGAGTTCCTAATGTACCATTAACTCCTTCTAATAATTCACCTTTAGTTATAGTAAAACATAATTGCCACTCAGTATTATTTATTGTCTTATATACTGCTATATTTTCTTTATTGTCTATTTTTATTTCCTTGAACTTAGCTTCTCCTTTAGAAGGATCTTCAATTATATTAGCTATTTCAGATAATCCTTGATTCTCTTTATCTAATTCAAGTACATTCACATGTTTTTTTACATAGTCCATATTCTTATTAGTAACAAAATTACCAAGCTTATTTACAATAAAAGCATTTCCTGTTTTTCCTATATCAATATTTTGAATCATTTGATTGATTGTATCTAAATCAACAACTCCACATATATTACCCAATACCTCTCCATTATCCTTTATAGGTAATGTTAAAGTTACTATTGATTCAGTTTCAGTAATATAAGGTTCTGTTATTGTTTTTTTATCCCCTACTATGTTATAAAAAAATTCCTCACCATGTTGATTTTTTATACTATTATCTTTTGCATAATAACTAGTTCCATCCGGTTTCATAATAAAAATATGATTAAAATTCCATTTAGAAGTTTCCTCTAATAACTTTGGATATTGATACTCCCAATTCATACTTTTAATTTCCGGAATATTAGATATATACTCTAATTGTTTATATTTATTTTCTATTTCAGCTTCTAACATACTAGTTCCATCAATTGCTCTTTCCTTATATTGATTAATAGTTGTTTCTAACACAATTTCTCTTGAACGTATAAATGAAATAGCTGATAAGAAAGTTGTCACCCCTAAAATTAATAAGGTGAAAATTACTAATATTTTATTAGCCATACTTATTCTTCTTTTGTTTTTCATCTTTCTCCACTTCCTTTAAGCATATATTATACTCATTATTTTCGATATTTTTTATTCCTCTTTTACTCCCTTTCTATTTTTTTCGTATTTTCTCCATAATAAAAACACATAATTTTCATTTATCATTTTACAGAACCATATAATAGTAACAAAATCCAAAATATCATCACAACTCACCATCTTCCTTATATTTATTTTTTTGTCAATTATTTGTACAGAACCTTACATTTCTATATAATAACATTAAATTTTTCATCCCATTTATGCTTGTTCTATTGTTTTTTATTCTTTTTTTGGATATAATTTCAATAAATTAATTTATAAATAAATGGAGGAATATAAATGAAAAATAACAATTCAATTACTTATGATATTATACTAATTCAACCACCTTTATTCAGTCCGAATAATAAAAAGCTTGATTTGATGGATCCAGCAAGCAAAATAGAATTTCATTACTGGCATACAATGGAAAATAAGTGTGGTAGACTATTAGGAGACTTACCTGTAGAAGCTAGTTATGGAATACTTTCTATTGCTTCTTATCTAAAATCAAAAGGCTATAGTGTAAAAATTTTAGATTTTCATTTTGAAGATTTTTACAAGCGAAAATATGAAAGCGCTACTATAACACAAGAAGATATAGAAGCAGAATTAACCAAATATAATGCTACTTACTTTGGTATATCTGTAATGACTATCGCTGAAAATTGGGCAAATAAAATCACTAATTTTATAAGAAAAGTTCACAATAATTCATTTATATTTTGGGGAGGATATTACCCTACTAAAAATGATGAAACTATCCTAAAAAATAATAGAAACATAGACTTTATAGTAAGAAATGAAGGCGAATATACTATTAAAGATTTGATTTGTAAATTAAATTCAGATATCTCAAACTTATCAAATGTAAAAAGTCTATCTTTTCTTAAAGACAATAAGTTATTTAGAACAGAAGACAGAGAAATAATTCATGATTTAGACAGTCTTCCTTTTTTAGATTACTCATTATACGAAGAAAAATATCAACCCTTAATTGTTCCAAGAATTTATACAGCTCGTGGCTGCAAGAATGGATGTCATTACTGTACAGCTGATAATTCCGCTATGAAAAGAACTAGACAAAGAAGTCCTAAAGTAGTAGTTGACGAAATTGAAAATGTCATGAAGAAATATAATAAAAAGTTTTTTGTTATGGGAGATTTAGAATTTTTATTAGACGCTGATCATTCTCGACAGATTTGCGAAGAAATTATCGAAAGGAAATTAGATGTAAAATGGTGGTGTCAAGTATATCCTCCTAGAATAGAAGATAATATTGTTAAACTAATGAAAAGAGCTGGTAACATTCAAATTGCTTTAGGTATTGAAAGTACAAACTCTGATGCTTTACAAGAAATAAACAAAACTATGGATTCTAATATAACATTAAATTCATGTAGAACAATAAAAAAATATGGAATACAAATTCAAGCTTATATAATGATTGGATTACCAGGGGATACTATCGAAAGTACAATTAATACAATTAAATTTGTAGGAAACTTAATTAAAGAAAATTTAATTGACGTTACTCATATTTCTACAATGGTTGCTTATCCAGGTACTGTCTTATATAGAGATAGTGAAAAATATAATATTACTTTACTCAATAGAGATCCGAATAACTATTTAATGAATTGTGACTTTTTAGGAAGTGGAATTCCTCCTTACGATACTCCTAACATGACTAATATGGAGATTTATTGTTTATGGCTATTTGCCTTAGCTCATTGTCAAAAATTATTCAAAAATAAAACTGATTATGAACAAAACTTTTCTGAATTATACAACGAATTAGGAATTACTAACTTATCAATTTTAAACAATTTACTTTAAAATACTTAAGGAGATATAATTATGAAAATTAAATACTTATTTCAAGGTTTACTATTTGGACTAGCTTATGTGGCACCGATTGGGGTACAAAATCTATTTGTAATTAATTCTGCCCTATATAAAAGTAAACTTGAAGCACTACGCACAGCAATGACAACAGTATTTTTTGATATATCCCTAGCATTATCATGTTTCTTTGGTGTAGGATTTCTTTTAACTAAATTTAACATGTTAGGTAATATATTAATGGGAATAGGCTCTATAGTAATTATATATATAGCAATATCTTTAATAAGATCTACTCCTGATACATTTAAAAATAATATTGAAAATGAATCTTTTTCCAAAGTAATACTCAAATGTTTTGCTGTAACTTGGTTAAACCCTCAGGCAATAATAGATGGTACCCTACTTTTAGGCGGAATACGTGCTTCATTAGAAAATGAAACCTCTTACTTTTTTATAATAGGAGTTGCACTAGCATCATTTTTATGGTTTAATGTTTTATCTGGAATAGTATCTATAACCAAAAATAAATTTAATAATAAGGTATTAAAATTTATAAATATATTATGTGGTCTTATAATACTATTTTATGGTTTAAAACTAGGCTATGATTTTATACTAAAAATTTTATAAAAAGTTATACCAAAAGCTTAATAGTTATTTTTCTAAATGCTATTAAGCTTTTTTGTATATAAATTTATTACTTCTCATTTTAATATATATGTAATATGTACTATTTATTATTTCTTATAAAAAATAAATTTCTTCAAAATGTATTTTACATTTATTGTAAATTTATTTATAATTGAACTAGTCAGTTTGAAAGCGAGGTATTTTTATGTATAACCAACTACTTAATAATTTTTATTCAGGAAATTGTTTTTCAGCATATAAATATTTTGGAGCTCATAAGGTAAGTGAAAACGGTGTAGATGGAATTCGTTTTACTGTATACGCTCCTAAAGCAAAAGGTATACAAGTTATTGGAGAGTTTAACAATTGGGACGGTAGTACTCATAATATGATAAATATTGATTATAATGGAACTTACTCTTTATTTATTCCAGAGGCTAAAGAAGGTATGATGTATAAATACAGAGTTCATCAATGTAATGATGTTATATGTGACAAATCAGATCCCTTTGCTTTTTTTAGTGAATTAAGACCAAATACAGCTTCTATCATTACTAACATTGACAATTCTATATTTAGTGATTATAGTTGGATGAAAAATAGATCTAAAAATTATGAAGTTCCTGTTAGTATCTATGAATTACATCTTGGCTCTTGGAAAAAAAGAAATCCTGAAGACTTTTATTCTTATGACGAAATATCTGATGAACTTATAGAATATGTTCTTAAAAATAAATTTACTCATATAGAGCTTTTACCAATTACCGAACATCCTTTTGATGGTTCTTGGGGCTATCAAAGTTCCGGATACTTTAGTCCAAGCTCAAGATATGGCAGCGTAAAATCACTAATGTCTTTCATTAACAAATGTCACAATAATAACATTGGAGTCATCCTTGACTTCGTTCCTGTACACTTTGTGCGTGATAACTTCTCCTTAGCTAAATTTGATGGTTCTAATCTTTATGAATATGAATACACCGATATCGCTAATAATCAATGGGGTTCCTGCAACTTTAACTACTATAATCCTACTGTTATTAGTTTTTTAATGAGTGCTGCTGCTTTTTGGTTAGATGTATATCACATAGATGGTTTAAGAATGGACGCTATATCTAACGCCATATACTGGCAAGGTAACTCAAACAGAGGTGTTAATATAGGAGGCGTTGATTTTTTAAGAAAAATGAATAGTGGCCTAAATGATATGTTTCCTTCTGTTATGCTTATTGCAGAAGACTCTAGCAATTATCCTAAAGTTACTGCTCCTACGGAATATGGAGGTCTTGGATTTGATTATAAATGGGATCTTGGATGGATGCATGATACCCTAAACTACTTTGCAACACCTCCTGGAGACAGATGGTATAATCATAACTTAATAAACTTTTCTATGAGCTATTTTTATTATGAAAACTTTATACTTTCTTTATCTCATGATGAAGTAGTACACGGAAAGAAAACTATAATAGATAAATTATGGGGAACATATGAAGAAAAATTTTCTGAATGTAGAACTTTATATACTTATATGTTTACTCATCCTGGTAAAAAACTTAACTTTATGGGAAATGAACTTGCGCACTTTAGAGAATGGGATGAAAAGAAAGAAAACGATTGGTTTTTATTAGATTATCCTATTCATGATTCCTTCAAAAGATTTTTTAAAGATTTAAATATACTATATTTTGATATACCTGCTCTTCATAAAAAAGACTATTCAGAAGAAGGCTTTAAGTGGATAGATGCAGATAATAGAACAGATTGTCTATACTCTTACATCAGGTATGCAGGTGATTCTGAAGTTGTAGTAATTCTTAATATGTCTAATAAAAAATATGAACAATTTAGATTTGGAATCGATGTAACTGGCTTCTTAACCGAACTTATTAATAGTGAAGATAGTATTTATAGTGGCTCTGGATATACAAATCCTACTGCAATAACTATTGAAAATATACCTTGTAATAATATGCCTTACTCCTTTAAAGTAAATCTTGCTCCTCTTGGAAGCTGTGTGTTAAAAGTTAACCAATTGTATAATAATTAAAAACTTAGGGAACTGTAATATAAGCAAAATCTATTAACAAACTTTTGCCCTATTACAATTCCCTAAATCACAATCAAATGTATTTAATTATATTATTATTTATCATTTTAATTTGTGTATTTCGTATATCATATTTTTTATTAACTATATAGCTGTATAATATTAATATACTGGTTGTTATTCTAAATTGATTAACTAATAAAAATAGTATTATAACTTCTGAAACAAAGAAAGCTAACCTTGACTTTGTTCTTTTATAAATATCTTTTGGTACAAATTTAAATGAATCACTTATTAGAAAGTACAATACAGTATACTCCATAGATGTAAATAAAATTTCAAAATATTTATGGAACTCTAAAACACCAGCCATTCTTAATATAGCAATTATTAACAAATACCCTATCCCTATGTTAGTTGTTTTATTAGAACAACATATCAAATTTCCAAACTTTCTAAAGTTTTTAATCAGAGTGAACTTTTTCATACCAACTTTATCTAATATTTTTAACTTTTTTCCCAAAATCAGTGATACAAAGTATGTTATAAATATTGTACCAAGAGGAATAGCAGCTACAGAAATATAAAATACTACTTTCTTCATTTCTTCATTATAAGGAATATACTCTAAATATCCTTCAGCTTCCTTAATAAAACTATATCCTAATATTCCTGAAAAATATATATCTATCAAAATCATAACTATACATCCAAAAAGCCCACAATAAAACAAATCATCTAGTATTGTAGTATCTTTTTTTATAAGAACACCACATACAATCCCCATGAGCATACTTTGAATCATATATAATCCCGAAGCTACATTTCCGTATATTAACATAACAATAATTAAAGATGTTCCTGCTGATAAAATAGTATATTTTAAATCACACTTAAAATATATTAATGCTAAAAGTATTGGTACTACCATATCTAAATATAAAGAATAAGCTATTCCTGTCCCTATAGCAATTATACTAATTACTACAAATAAAGCTGATAGCATTGCTGCTTCTGTTAATTTCCTACTTTTCATTATTTCACCTATTTTCTTATTTCTTTATACCTTAACAATAACCTCATGATAGCATAAAAAATTACTATTAGCCATAGATTTCTTTGTACTGCTTTCTAGTTATTCCATAATGAACAACATCATAATATCTTTCTTTTATAAAAACTTCTTCCAATGCAGTTCCTTCATATTTCATCATACACTTTTTCATAACCTTTCCGGAACCTTCATTTCCAACATAATGACATCCTTCTACCCTATTTAAATTTAATTTATTAAAAGCTAAATCTAATACAGCCATTAAAGCTTCAGTCATTATTCCTCTTCCCCAATACTTTGAATTTAATAAGTATCCAAAAGTTGCTTTATTATTTTTAGCATCAACTCTTATCTCAATACATCCTATACACTTTTTTAAACATCTTAATTCAATAGCGTATGCATTTAATTTATTTTTATAATATTTTTCTATTGTATTTTCTGCATCTTCTATGGTATAAAATGAGTTCCAAGTTAAATACTTAGTTACCTTTTCATCTTTTCCATATTCTAATACATCTTCCCTATCCTCTATAGAAAACGGTCTTAATATTATATTTTTACTTTCAAGTCGCGTATTATCCTTTAGTATTTCATCATACCCCATATCTTCCATATTAGCACTCCCCTTCCTTTTATACATAATACCATACTTTGCTTGTACTTTTTAAACTTTTATTTTTTCCTTGTATTAAATATAAATTTTATGTCAATAATTTTAATTAAAAATAACTTGGTGATTTTAGGTTGGTGTTAATATGACTAAAAAAGCAATTATCATTGGAGCAGGCCTTGGTGGTTTATCCATAGCTGCAAGACTGTGTTCAAAGGGTTTTAACGTAAAAGTATTAGAAAAAAATTTAACTATAGGTGGTAAAACTAATATTTTGAAAAGTGGTAGTTTTAAATTTGATCTAACTGCAACTATCACTATGATTTATAAAGATTATATAGATGTTTTCTCAGACTGTGGAAAAGACTACAAAGAATATTTTACTTTTTTGCCCCTTTCTCCTACATATAGATGTTTTTTTGATGATAATACATATTATGATTTTTTTAATGATCTCTCTTCATTAACATCTACAGTTGATGTTATTACTAAAGGTGATATCAAAAATAAAGCTGGTTACTTCAACTTTTTAGCAAGTAACTATGAAAAATATCTATTTACTAATAAAAATTTATTAAGTAAAAATTTTTTAAAGTCTAGAAATTTATTAAATCCTTCTACTTTATATACTACTTTAGGGTTAAATACACTACATTCAAGTGCTCATGACTGCAAAAAATTTATACAAAACGAAAAATTATTTGAATATCTCATGTTCCAAACAATGTATATAGGTATGTCCCCTTATCATTCACCAAGTATATATAATTTAATACCTGCTGCTTCACAAATGGAGGGACTATACTATATAAAAGGTGGTATGTATTCATATATAAAAGCCTTAGAAAGGTTAATTTTAGAGAAAGGCGGCAAAATATATCCTCTTACTCAAGTTAATGAAATATTATTTTCAAAAAATAAGGCTATTGGTGTTATGATAAATGGAAAAAAAGAGTTAGCAGACTTAATTATTTGTAATAGTGATTATACAAATACAATTACAAACCTTATAAAAGAACCATCTATTAAACAATTAATTAAACCTGTAGACAACTTAAAGTATTCTTGTTCTGCTTTTATTTTATATTTAGCTTTAGATAAAAAATATCCTAATTTAAAGGTGCATAATATATATATAAACAAAAACTTCAAAAAAAATATTCAAGCACCTTTTAAAGGCTTTTTATCCAAGGAGCCTTCACTATATATTTATTGTCCTAGTTCTATAGATAATAGTGTATGTCCAGAAAACTGTGAAATAATAAATGTAACAGTGCGAGTACCAAATCTTATAAATAATAAAGTTAATTGGACTAGTAAAAAGTCAGAAAAGATAAAGAAACAAATTTTATCTATATTATCTAGTATTGATGGTCTTTATGACATAGAGGATCATATTATATTTGATTCTTGTATTACTCCTTTAGATTTAAGAGATAGATTTGATACTTTTGGAGGTTGTGCATTTGGTCTAAGCCACAGTCTTAATGAAAGTTTATTATTTAGACCTCAGTGTGCTATTCCTAAAGTAAAGAACTTATATTTTACCGGAGCTTCGATACATCCAGGTAATGGAGTGTCTATGGTATTGAAATCATCCAAAATATGCTCTGAAAAGATACTTAAAGACTTTGGATTATAAAAATACTAAGACGTACTTAACTAAATACGTCTTAGTATTTTTTCATTTTTTATTTAATTGTATACAAATTATTATCTTTAGGTAAAATATCATTTAAATTTCTATCCGTAAGAATATGCAACTCATGTAATGCTCTAGTAGATACTGTATAGAATAGATTTTCATCTAAATCTTCTATATAACTTTCACCATCTGCTATTATAACTCCATCAAATTCTAGCCCTTTAGCAATATAAGAAACAATTACATTAACTCCGGTTTTAAATTCAGATTCATCACTATCTATTAAATTAACATCCTCATCTAAAACTTTTAGCTTATTATATACTTCTCTTACATTTTCTTTGGTTTTACATATTATTGCTATAGACTTAAATTCTTTACTTTTCATATTTTTAATAATTTCAAGTATTTTATCTTCTCTTTTTTCCTTTACCATATAAATACTTGGCTTATCACCATGTCTTTCTACAGCTTCAATAGGCTCGCCATCTTTTAATATTTCTTTAGCAAAATTAGTTATATCAGCTGTTGATCTATAACTTTTCTTTAACACAGCTACTTTTACATCATCAAATATTTCTGTTATTCCTGACTTTTCTTTAACATTTGAATGTTTATCAATTCTTTGATTTAAATCTCCCATTATTGTAATTGCAGAACCTTTAAAAGATTTCTTTATTATTTCATAAAATAGAGGACTATAATCTTGTGCTTCATCAATAAGAACATGCTTTATATTACTATAATTTCTAAAGCCCTCCATAGTAGCTCTTATATATATAATTGGAGTTATATCTTCATATTTAACTTCTCCAAGATTTAGATAATCCAATGTGAATTCTTTAATTTCTTCTAAATCAGCATCAGTATATCTTTGTATATTACTCCATAACAACTTATAAACTTCTACATTATCTAATGTTTTAACCATAGAATCCACTTGTTCTATAACTGTTTCATTACAATAGTCATAAAAACTTTTTTTATCTTCTACATAATCAAAATCATCATTATCAGATAGATATCTAGTTTCTACTTGTGAAAATATGCTTTGTTTTATTACATCTATCCTATTTAAAAATGGTATATTATTAAATCTTTCTAAAAATGTTTTTTCTACAGCTTTTCTTTTAATAACTTCTTTTCCATCTATAAATATAGGTTTTATGTTTGTTATAAGTCTTGGTATATCCTTAGAAAACTTATTTAATACCTCAGTAAATTCCTTAGAATTTTTATATTCCATCGCCTTAGCTCTTATCTTATATTCCTTAGAATTTTTATCTGTTGAATATATAAAATCTAAATGCTGAACTTTATTTTCATATATATGATTTTGAGGTAAAAAGTTTCTTGAATACATTTCAAAAGTAGTTTGTAATATTTCTGTTTCTCCAAGCTCTGGTAATACATCTGAAATATATTCCGCAAAAACTTTATTGGGACTGAAAATCAAAATATTATCTGCCTTTAAATCTTTTCTATGTTTATAAAGAATATATGCTGCTCTATGAAGAGCTATAGAAGTTTTTCCAGATCCTGCTGCACCTTGAATAAATAGAACCTTACTATCTTCATTTCTTATTATTGCATTTTGTTCTTTTTGAATAGTTGCTACTATATTTTTCATCTTATCAGTAGCATTTCCACCTAACATTGAACCTAGTGTCTCATCGCATAAAGATTCATTTGCATTATGCATAAAAACTATTTCACCATTTTTAATATTAAATTGTCTATTAAATTCAATTTCACCAGTAATTCTTCTTCCTGGAGCTTCATAATAAGCTTTTCCTATTTCAAAATCATAGAACATAGTTGATACAGGTGATCTCCAATCAAATACTAAAAAATCAAAATTTTCTTCATCTTCTACTGTAGATAAGCCTATATAAAAGCTTTCCCCTTCTCTCTCTCCATCTTCCTTAAAATCTAGTCTCGCAAAATATGGAGACCCCAACTGTCTTTCTAATGTTCTCATCCTATTTACATTTTTAGAAAACATCTTTTCTTTAAGTGCTACTTGACTACAGTTCTCATTTATCTCTATATCATCTAATTCATTTCTGTTATCCCATAAAAACTTTCTATGTTTTATTATATCTTTATCTTGAATATCATTAGAATTAGTATATTTACTTAACAAATCTTTTATCGCTTCTATGGTTAATTCTAGATTTTCTTTTTCGTTTATATATTCTTTACCTTTATACATACTTTCTCCTTAACTCATAAGTTTTAATCGTCATTAAATTTTAAATTTTCTAAAGAGATATGTCAAGATAATTAAAATCTTTTCTTCTCCCTATTCCTCTTTTATTTTCCCATTAAAGTTTATTTATTCCATATAACTTAGTAATATATATTTTATAAAACTTTAACCTAAACCTCATATAATCCCTAGAGGCATAATAATAGGATGTATCAAAGCTTTTAGCGTTATAATTCTATAACCTTCCTCTTGATACATCCCTTATTATATTAATATTTAAATTTATTCATTGTTCCTGCCGCTGTTTCTTCTAGAATAGATGATAAGTTTGTAACTTGTAATATTGATTCTGAATAATTAATGAAAAAACTGCTAAGATTATCGTAGCTAAAGCTGTAATAGTAAATATTTTAACTTCTGTACTTCTAAGTTCAGATTTTAATTCTTTAATTATAATTTTCCAACCAGTTACTTCAATTGTATCAAAATCTGTACCATTTTTTCTTACTGATTTATAAACGGTAAATGTAAGATTACCAGTTATACTATCAAAATACGGATCATCTAGTGTAAAACCTTCTGATATATCCAGTAATACTCTTGATTCGTTTTCAAAATTTGTATCAGTACTATGTTTTGTTAATGCTACAACAATTATCCCTAATGCCATCATTTACTATGAATTTTTAAAATAAGGAATTTAATATACTATTTTTAAAAAAATTTGTACAAAAACTACTTTAATGTTATTATTTACTAAAGAATTATAAGGAGTCTACTATGTCTAAAGATACAAATATTAATATTAAAAATATATTATTAAAAGTTTTAAAAATTCCTGGAGTTAAAATAGATAGAAAAAAATTTTTAACCAATATTTTTTCAAATGAATATCCTAATGAAAAAACTCTATTAGTTATTAAAGAAGGTCCAATAAAAGCTAATATAAGTAAAGAAGAAATAAATAAACTTTCTAATATGATCATAAAAAAAGAAACAATTATTAGTTCTTCAGCATCACTTATGTTTGGAATTCCAGGTGGAATTACTCAAGCTGTTACTATACCAACAGATATAATTCAATTTTTTGCAATTTCACTAAGGTTATGTCAAAAGTTATGTTACCTTTACGGATTTGAGGATATATGGGATGGATATGAGGATATAGAAACAGTTGATAGATTTATACTTTTTATTGGAGTAATGTTTGGAATAGCTGGTGCTAATGAAACTGTAAGGATAATGACATCTGCTTTTTCTAAAACTATACTAAAAAAAATGCCTCAAAGACCTCTTTGGAATAAGTTATATTCCCCTATTATCAATAATATAAGTAAAGTTCTAGGTATAAAATTATCTAATAAAGGAGCTTCTTCTATTACCAAAGCAATTCCTATAGTAGGAGGATTAATTTCTGGTACTGTAACTTATCTTTCAATGAAACCAATGGGTGAAAATTTAAGAAATGTTCTTGAAAAGGCTAACTTTAATTATTCTGATAAAGATTTATATACTGATTTAAAGTTTATTGATGTTGATTTTGAAGTTAATTCTAAAGATTTTTAAAATAGAAAAAGTATGAAATCTTGCAAAATAATAATTAACCTAATATACAAGTTTTCATACTAAATTATAATTTAATTATAAATATAATCGTGTAATGCGTTTTTATTAATTTCCTCATTCCAATCTAAGTGATAAACACCATCTGTATTATCACTAGTTGTACCATCCACAGGTATTCTAAATCTACCTATATTATTTAAATCCATGTCTGTAATTATAGTAGATAAACTCATAATCTCAAAAGTAGTAAGATTAGTTTCTGTACAAGATGCTAATTCTAATATAATTTTAGGATAATCTAAAGCACTTAAATTCTTTGCCTTAATCAATATAGATATCATTAGATTTCTTTGTCTTTCTGTTCTTTTATAATCTGAATCTATAGATCTTATTCTTGAATAAGCTAAAGATTGTTCTCCATTCAAGTTAACTTTTCCAGCCTTATCTATATTTATATTACAAATTTTATTTATTATATTTTTTTCATCATTATTTATATCTACTTCTACCCCACCTATATAATCTACTATTTTAACTAATTCTTCAAAAGACACTTTTACATATTTAGATATATCTAAATTAAATACCTGGTTAACAGTAGCTACCGAACCTTCCACTCCACCATAATTATAAGCATAATTTATCTTATTAGCTTTTCCTTCTCCTTGATATACATAAGTATCTCTCATAATAGATATAAACTTAACACTTTTTATATCCCTTCTTAATGATGCAACAATAATAGTATCCGATACATTTTCTTGTTTATCCACACCTAATAATAATATATTTTCAATATTTTTTTCTTTACTTTCATCTGTAATTACACTTTTATTGGCATCTAGATCTGTTTTTTTGACTTTATCTACAAAACCATATATACTCAAATACCAAATCACTAGAGCTACGATTAAAAGAATACAGCTTATCAAAAACATTATCTTATTAGTTTTACTTAATTTAGACATTGAATCACCTTAAACCTATTTTTTATGTTACAAGATATAATGTATTCAAATATCTAAAAAACGTTAAACTTTTTTACAGATAACCTTTAAAATTAATTTTGTTTCATTTACTAATCTATCTATTAAAAATTTGAAAGAATAAAATAATGCAAAAACTACTACCATACACCATATTATGTTTAATAAATAACCTTTTTTATAAAACAATATTGTTGATATTACTAACATTAATAATTGACAAAATAAACTTTTAATGTTAACGGATATAACATTCATTCTTAATAAGATATACATTCTAATTATTGCATTTATTACAAATGATATATTTAATGATAACACTGCGCCCATTAAACCAAATGTAGGAGTTAATATAACTAATCCAATTATATTTATGATTGCAGAAATTATAGTGGAAACAAATAAACTTTTTGATTTTTTAAATGATAAAAATATAGCAGATAAAAAAGTAGAATATGCACTTATAGTAGTTCCAATAAAAGATATAGGTAATATAAACAAAGCATTTTTATATTCTTCATCTATAAAGTAAGGAAATACCATATATATTACTGGTAATGATATAGCTGATATTAATAATAAGAACTTTACAATAATATCATTTCCGTAATTATATACTTTCTCTTTATTCTCATCCTGAACCACACTATAAGCTAATTCATTCCATGCAAATTGAAAAACATTAAAAACTAAAATTACTATACTTGAAAATTTATTAGCTACTGCAAACAAACCATTTGCCTCTACACCAATATAATAACTAATAACCACTCGCGTAAAACCACTTAATAACCAATAAGAAATGGTACTTATACTTAATGGAATACAAAACTTAATCATCGATTTACAATATTCTTTTGATATATCCTTTAATTTAAACTTTTCTATTTGTTTTAATTTAAGTTCTAAAATAATTATTTGAACTATGCTTCCAATAATACTAGAAACATATAAAGCTCCTATTGAAAAGTTAAATATAGTTATAAGAACCATATTTATAATTATAGTTATAATACTATTAAACAACCCAGATAAAACAAATAGAGTATTTTTCATAAATCCACGTGCAATAACTGTATAATAATACTGAAAAGCATACACCAATCCTGTTAAATATATTAACACCTTGTAATTAAAGTCTAATAAAATGCTTACTATAATATAGCCTACAGTATATACTATAGTAGATAAAACCATAATACAAAGACCATTATTAATAACACTATTCTTATTATCTATATCATTAAAATCAAAAATAAACCTATATATACTATCCCATATTTGAAAAAATACCAAAGGGATCAACAAATTGACAATTGATATGGTTAAATCATAATATCCAAAATCAGCTGCAGATATTAATCTTGTATACATTGGTAATAAAAAAAAGGTTATTAGCTTTGTAAATACATTTCCAATAAAATATACTCCTGAAGTTTTTAAAAACCTGTTTACCTTATTCATTTAATTATACCTATCATATTTCTTAGCTTATTTCTAAATTTTACAATTCTTCTAATATTATTTTTTCCAACAGTATTTATTATCCTAACTTTCAAAGGTATATTAAAATACCTCTTTCTTATATAGTTATACCCCTGCTCTGCATAGTCTTTTTTAAAGTTTTCCTTAAAACCTTTAGGCTTTTTATTTATATTATCTGTAATAGTACCATTTCCTTTTATCGCTTCTTCCAAATTACCCTTATATAACTTAAAAGAACCATTTAATTCAACCATTATATCTTTTGCCTTTTTACTATTTAATACAACTAAAGATACTCCAGCATTTAATAAATCTTTTCCTACTATGTTTTCGTCTATCCCCCAGTAATCAGCTATAGAAAAATCACAATTTCTTGGCAACTTAGAAAATTTACAATTATAACAGCTAGGTCTTAGTGATAATAATGATGTATAAAAATTCATATAGGAATCAAAATCAGATTTTAAATATTTATATTTATCACCTATTTTTATCTTTAATGTCGTAAAATTTTTCCATCCATATTTCTTATTTCTAAAATAAAATTCTGTAATTTTTCCTCTGTACTTCTCTTCTAAAAATTTTATATGATCTTTAAATAGTTTTTCTGATGGAACACCATGACAAAATAAATCTACAGTAATAAGATTCTCATATTCTTTCCTTAAAAAACTTTTTAAACCACTTACTTGGCAAGGAGTTCCAACAAATAATACTAACTTTTCATTATTTAAGTCACCCTCAACCTCTCTGTATATATAATTAATTCTACTTTGCAAATACTTTGAACTTCTTAATGGATCTATTTCTTCCATACTCTTAGCAGACATATGATTCAATTCAAAATCTTTATCAAAACCAGCTCCATATACTACGCCATTTTTTAATATTACATACTCAGCTAATGCAGAAAAAACTCCACCTGATGCACTTTTATCTAATATCTCTTTTTTATTATTTGAAGCAGCTAATACTTCTACATCTTTTTTCTCACACAAATTTTCTTTATTCAATATAGGACATACCTTAGAGCATAAATTACAATTCAAACATAATTCTTCATTTATTTCCGGATAAAAAAAACCAACTTCATCTTCTATCATTTTTATAGCATTATTTTTACATATATTAAAACAAGCTTCACAGCCTGTACAGTCTTCTTTTTGGCATAACATATAATTACCTCTATCCTTCTAATGCTTTTTTCAAATAATCAAAAGAATGTGATCTTTTTTCTTCTAATATTTTATTAGGTATTTCATAATTAATCTTAGATATACTACTCAAATCCACTTCATCTGTAATTATTCTATTTTTTAAATTTAAATCATTTAAGAAATCTATTTTTCTTGAATTATCACTATTATTTTTTTTACACTCCTTTAATGCTACAAAAAATTCTTTATTAAAGTTTACCGAAAATAACATTCCATGATACGAATCTGTAATTACGAATTCAGCATACTTAATTAAATTTAAAAATTCTAAAGGACCTATATCATATATTCTTGTATAACAGTTTATGATATCCCCCTCCATTGGAAAAATAGATACTATTTTGTAACCATACTTCTTTTTCATTTCCTTAATAAAGTTTCTACACTTTTTTCCATTGAACATACAATAACATAGTATATATTTTTCCTCTACTATTCTGTCAGACTTAAACTTATTAAACCAAACATCTGCTTTAATTAATAAGGTAGGATCTAATACGACTTCTACATTCTTTCCTGTCAAATCACTTATTAATTTAGCTCCTGTTTTTTCTCTACAAGATATATAATCAATTTCCGAAATATATTTTTTCATACGTTCTTCACTTTCTTGTGGAATATATGATATTCCAACTGAAGATGCATAAGATAACTTTCTTCTTCCATCTGGAACAAAACTTAAAAAGAACGCATTTGTTCTATTGTAATATACTGGATTCCATATTTGATCGCTGCCACATAAATAAATATCATATTGAGGTGGATTATTCACTAAGTCCTTTTCATAGTAATAAGTACACTCACTTAAACTTAAATATTGTTCTCTAAAATCATTAAACTTATTATTTTTTCTTATAAAGTTGTTTTTATACAAAAATCTTCTTTCTCTATAAATCACACTATTCTTTATTCCACTTAATAACTTCTTCTTTATTGATAACCTATTTTCAAGTCTACCATCCATAATCCTATAATCTATTATTTCCGTTTCAAATCCCATATTCTTTATTACTTCTTTAGTAGCATAAGCTTGTAAATTTCCACCTATATTTTCTGAAAATGCAAAAGTTATAATTCCAATCCTCTTCATATAAATCTCCTTCTCAATTAAAATACCACCTTGGAATCTTTAACAAATAAAATATTATTGATATAGGTAACATTAAAATATATATTCCCTTTCTAGGACAATTACTATAATATTTATCTATACCATTTTTCCAACACCATATTGTATATGAAATAACTGATTTTATTATAGTTTTTATAGAATACTTTGATGTCATTTGTTCACTTAAAGATAAATAATATCCTTTGGGATTTTCTTTTAGTATCTTTTTATTTTTTATGGTATATCCATCCTGTTTATATTCTGATATAGAAAATATTTCATTAATAATATACAGTTTATATTTTTTGTCTATCTTATCAAACATTACATTTTCTGGGATAAACTTTTCTCCTGTATATGGATATAAAAACTCTCTCAATACTTCTGTTCTATATGCTCTACAAGTATCTCCATAATAATTAAATTTATTAATTAAGTACCAATAATGCTCTATTATTATACTATTGGGTAAATTTGTAGAACCTACTACCTTATTTTCACTATCTCCTCTTCTTGCCATGATTCCAGCTATTAAATTATCATCCTCTATCTCTTTAAATATGTTCATCATTTTTTCTATAGTAGTACTTTTATAAAAATCATCAGAATCTAAAAAAGCAAAATATTTAGTATCACAATTTAATACTGCTTTATTTACCGCCATTTGTTTTCCTGCATTTTCTTGATATATATACTTAATTCTAATAACTTCATCTTTTGTCCACTTCTCTATTAATTCTTTTGTTTCATCAAAAGATCCATCGTCTACTACTAACCATATAAATTTTTTATAGCTTTGATTACATAAAGAGTTATAACATCTTTTTAAGATATGAGCTCGATTAAAAGTCGGAGTAAACACAGTAATTTCTATTTTATCCATCCTTGCCTCCTACATACTAATTCCTTTGAGCGGACTATCAAAACAATGACCTGTATCTATACATTGATATCCTTTTTGTGATAAATCATTTACTAAAACTTTTCCACATGAACCTGCTGAAACTAAAATAATTAAATTTTCTTTATCCCTTGCCTTTAATAAAATCTCTTTTTTAATATTTTCATAATCATCATAAGCATTTTTAGACGGAATCTTAATAAAGAAAGTATTTTTATCATACAACTCACTAAAAGCTTCTGCATACTTTTTATCATTATGTACAAAAATAACATTATCTTTTGAATTCCAAATTTCTTTATATTTATTTGCATTTATCTTTTTAAAAATAAATGCATCCCCATACTTAACATTTTTATCTAAATTTCTTTTGAAATAGTATCTTGTAAAAGCCCAACTAGATATATATTCTCTGCTCTTTATCAACTTTTTTCCACTACATTTAATAAACTCTGCTGGCATACATAAAATATATCTACATTCCTTATAATTTTTTAGGTATTCGTCTATAATATTGGATAGTTCATTTTCTAGGCTTGAACAATATTCTTGATAGTGTATATTTTTTTTTTTAAGTAAATTAAACTCACCATCACCAAAACGTATAATACTTTTTCCTTGCTGATTACATAAAGAAACAATTTCTTCTATACTATAAAACTCACTTACCTTTACACACCTAAAGCTATATAAATAATGAATAATAACTTTTATCCAAATTAATATTCTTTTTATTAATCTCATAAACTATTCCCACCTTTTTTATATTTTTCACTTACATATATAGCCATAGAAAGATATATATATGGAACAAATATGCAAAGATTTGAAGTAAATAAAGCGTTCTCCATTATTTGTCCAACAAATATAGCTAAAAATATATTTAAACATACCTTTTTCAATCCTATTTCATCCTCTTTATTTAAGACATATTCTAGGATAACTACTATTAAGAAAATATATAAAATATAACCTACAATTCCATAACTATATTGAACTGAAAAAAATAAATTATGTGCGTACAAAAATTCATATAATGATTTTCCAAAACCAAACATACTATTATCTCTACATAGCCACTTACAATTATTCCATATAACATCTCTATCAGAAAAAATAGAACCTTTACTAAAAATATCAACTGATATTTGCTTAATAAAACTATTATCTTGATACTTTTGAATAATATCTACTGCTTTTGGTATTATCATAGGTAAAAATAAAATAACTGAATAATATACCCTATATAATATTTTGTTTTTAATAGCTTTATCAAAAACAAAAATACTAAGAATAGCCACAAAAAAAATCAATATATTATTTCTACAATCTGCAGAACTTATACAATATATAGACGAACAAACAATTAAAATTCCTATTATCTTTGCTGCTGCGTTTTTATAACACTTAATTGGAATTAAAACAGCTATCATTCCATAAGTACAAAACATAGTAATAGAATTCGGATTCCAATTACTAAGTACAATTCCTCTATTATACAAAAATAAAACTCCTAAAGAAAATAGTGACATAATAATAGATCCAATATAAATGCTTTTCTCTTTAAATCTTGTATTGGCAAATATGTTTATAAACAATATGGTTCCTAAAGATATGCAAAAACTATATAAGTCTTTTCCATATATACTTAATATAAATGTATAAATAAACAATATTGAATAAGCAAGTCCTATCTTTGTTGGAACCTTTTTAATGATTATTAAAGTAAATAAAAACATAAACAAACTTACAATAAAAGACAAATTGGTTTCGAATAGAAATGTTTGCCCTAAACTAGAAATAGTGACAAACATTAAAATTTCTAGTAGGACTAAATATATATATTTAATATCTATTTTTATATCCTCACCCCCTCATAAAAAATTCATTTCAAAGCCGTAGCTTCAACCAACCTAGTATAGTATTTCTTTAAATCAATCTTTTCTGTATCTATAGAATGTAATACTCTACTATTATTGCTAAATTTAATTATCTCTTTTATTTTTATAGCTATCTCATTTACGTCATAAGTATTATCTATTAAATCACTTTCTTGTAAATTTTCAAATACATCTACTGCACCAATATTTTTTGATATTAATAAACTGCACCCATAATGTAAACACTCTAATACTGATAATCCGAAAGTCTCAAATGTACTATTTTGAATATATAGTAAGGAGCTTCTATAACAATTTTCAACTTCTTCCTTAGTTAATACTCCTTTATACTCAACAAAACTATACTTCTTTATTTCTTCTGTATCCTTTCCATCCCTCCCTATTACTATTAGCTTTAAGTTCATATTATCTTCTTCATTAATCTTTTGTATTGCTTTGCATATATATTTTATATTTTTGCTTGGTACTCCTCCTCCAATAGACATGACGTAATTTTTTTCTTTTAGTATGCTTTCTTGATTATCATGTACTTCTACACAGTTCATTACATAATTAGTCTTATATTTATATTTATTATATTTACTTACAAACCATTCCTTAAATATTCTTGATACACATATTATTTTAGGTGCTAAAAATAAAGTTAATTTTTCTTTTATAATTTCTTTTCTATCACTATTCTTATTTAAAGAACATTCATATTCAACACAACCATGCATTAAATATGCACATTTCTTTTTTAGTAATCTACATATCATTAAGCCTATAACATTTATATTAGATAACCCCGAAAAAATAACTACTTCACTTTTTTTAATTTTTACAACTAATTCTTTTATTCTTTTTATTTTATTTCTCTCTTCAGAAAACATAGTATCTGCCTTAGAATATTTCTTTATAATTTTATTTACATTTGCAGGACCATTATCTGAAGTTAAATCTCCAACAATAAATACCTTCATAAATTTAACTCCTTTACTTTGGATATATATACTTTCCTACCTCTTAGCATATTCTTAAAAGCATTTATAAAAGATAAAGAATCCTTATAATTAATATAGTGTCTTATAGCAAATTGAATTATAAGAAATATGGAAGCTCTTTTAGTCATACCTGTAAAAGCTGCTCCTTTATTTACAAAGTATTCCTTATCAAAACCATTAAACCAAGTAGAATTTCCTACATAAATATCTGCTATTTTTTTAGGAATATATTTTATCCTTAACCCTTTTCTTAAACAAGTATAAAGAAATGCATTTTCTTCTCCCATATAAAATAAAGATCCTGTACCTAATAATTCATTAAATTTAATATTATTCTTCTTTATTGATTCTGCCTTAAAGGCTATTTCTACTGAAGATACCTTTAAAGACGTGATATATCCCAATCTTTTTTCTTTTTTAGAGTACTCTTTAAACTTTTTATCTTTTCCTTCTACCATAAAAGCTAAAATATCATAATCAGGATTTTTTTCAAATTCATCTATTATAATCTTTGAATAACCTTCAACATATTCAACATCATCATCTGACAAAATACATATATCACCTTCCATATTATCTATAGCCATATTTCTACTTCTACTTAATCCTCTTTCATAAGTTGAAATAATTCTATAATTATACCCTTTATGATATATTTCCTTATCAGTATTAGTTTGATTTATTGCTAAACAATTAGTTTCTAAGTTCATATTTCTTAGGAAAGTATCATCTTTTTGATACATTGTTGATAATAAAACTTCTAAATCCATACCTTCACCTTTATAAACAACTCTTTATTAAATCAAATATCTTTTTATAGGTATATCTCCTATCAAATTTTTCTTCTGCTAACTTCCTATTATTTAATCCCATAGTTTCTCTTAACCTTTTGTTTTTAACTAGTTTACTTATATTATTTGCTAACTCTCTAGGATCTTCATTTCTTGAATTTAACCCAATATTATAATTAGTAACTAATTCTCTATATTCATCACTCTCTTGAGTATTTAATACTGGCAAACTAGCAGCAGCATAATCACCAACTTTATTAATTATGCTAGAAGCTCCTTTTTTTATTGGATTTACAGCTATATCACTTTTAGTTAAATAAGAAGCCATCTTACTATACTCTAATCTTCCTGTAAATACTGCCTCTACCTTTTTTTCTTTTGCATACTCTTCAAACTCCTCTTTTAAAGGTCCATTTCCCATTATTATTAACTTTATATTTTCTTCTTTTCTTTGTTTAAT
The DNA here is from genome assembly GCA_015058405.1 of Clostridium sp. Classification (GTDB taxonomy): domain Bacteria; phylum Bacillota; class Clostridia; order Clostridiales; family Clostridiaceae; genus Clostridium. Next base: position 10,161 of record SVCL01000191.1, on the reverse strand, counting down.
TAAACTTATAGCATCAATTACAACCTTAATATTATAACTATGACCTAAAGTTCCTATATAAGATATCCATATCTCATTCTCTTTTTTTTCAATCTTATAATTTTTAGATAAATTGTCAAAATAATTTAAATCAGTTCCTAAAAATACTGTCACTCCTTCTTTATCATTCCTATTAATTTGCTTAACCCTTTTTACATAAGTATTAGAGACTGCTACAACTTTATCTGCTGCTTTATAAATACTATTAGCTAAAACCTTAAAAGGGAAATAAATACCATTACTTATAATTGGTATATTAAAAATCATCATAAATGCTTCTGGCCATAAATCTTGAACATCTATTACAAACTTAATATTATTTTTTTTACAATACCTTGATACAACTTTTCCTACACTTAATGAAGGAATAGCGCAATATATCAAATCTGGTTTCTTTCTTGAATTAAGATATACTTTTAAACTTTTAGCCATTGTATAATGGCTATAAAATCTTTTTAAACATATATTTTTTTTATACCCTTTTTCTTTTACCATAGTTAGCTTATAACTTAATTTATCTAATTTCTCTTTTGATACATATCTTTTTTCTTTTTTCTCGTGACTAAAATTAGAGGTTATAAGCTCTAATTTTAGTCCTTCTTCCTTTGATAATTCTTGTGCAATATAATTAAATCTTGAATTTCCTTTTTCACCTGGCACTGTAGTAAAGCTTGCAATAATAAGTACATCCTTATCCATATTAATCATCCACCCTATATTTAATCACCTTTGCCGGAACCCCAACTGCTGTACATCCATCCTTTATATCATTAATTACAACTGCACCAGCTCCAATTACACAATCTGATCCAATAGACTTTCCTTGAATTACTTTACTTCCGGTTCCAAGCTCCGTAGAAGTTCCTACACTACAGTTTCCTGATAAATTTACTCCTGGATATAAAGTCACAAATTCATCTATAATTACATCGTGCCCAATTGTACAACTCAAATTAATAATTGCATGTCTTTTTATTTTAATATTAGTAGTTAATATATTTCCTGCACATATAATAGCTCCTTCAGAAATATCAACTAATTTTCTTTGAAACATAACAGATGGATGTATTAAGATAGCAGCTTTAATATTATATTTATAGCATTTTTCTATAATCTTTTTTCTTGAAGTCGCATTTCCAATAGCACATACATAGTAAAGATTATTTTTATCTTTAAAATAATTCAAATCACCTAAAATTTTATAGCCATATGATACTTTTCCTATATTATCTTTATTCTCATCTATAAAACCAAGTAAATTCCATTCACTATTAGCCTCATTAATCTCCTCAATTAACCAAGCAACTTCTCTACCAAATCCTCCTGCTCCAATAATAACAATATCCTTTGTTTTTTTACTATTACTTCCCATAAATCTATCCTTAGTAGCCATACCCTCCTTACTAATTCCCTCTCTTTTAAAAAGCTTAACAAATGTTTTAAAAAATATATTTATATCTAAAAGTAAACTCCAATTTTCTACATACTCTACATCTAACTTAAACCTATCTGTCCAACTTAAATTATTTCTTCCATTAACTTGAGCCAATCCAGTAAGGCCGGGTAATACATTATGCCTTTTAATTTGTTCTTCATCATAAAGTGATAAATACTCTACTAAAAGAGGTCTTGGACCAATTAGGCTCATTTCTCCTTTTAATATATTTATAAGCTCTGGTAATTCATCAATACTTAATGATCTTAAAACTTTTCCAAACTTAGTCATTCTTAAAGAATCATCTTTTTCTTTTCCATCTTTATCTTTTATACTTTTCATAGTCCTAAACTTTATTAGTTTAAATATTTTATTTTCTTTACCAATCCTCTCTTGTATAAAAAAAATAGGTGACCCTAGATTCACCCTAATAAGCAAAGCAACTATAATTAACAAAGGTGATAACAATATAATTCCAAGTATTGATGATACAATATCAAATAACCTTTTTACTAATAAACTTATTTTTTTCCCCATCTTAATTCCTTTGAAATTAATTAAATAAATTATTAATTACTTTTATAATTCTTTCCATATCCTCTTCAGTATTCTTAGTATCAGAAGGTAAACAAACACCTCTATTAAATATATCTTGAGCTACTGATATATCTTTTTTTATACTTATAAAATCATATTTTTTATAGTAAGGTTGTAAATTCATAGGTTTCCATACATATCTAGACTCAATATTTTCATTTTCTAATGCTAAAATAACATCTAATGGAGTAACACTACAATTTTTATCAATTATCATACAACTTAACCACTCATTACTTATTCCATAAGGACTATCTTCTTTCATCTTTATATCTTTAATATTTCTTAAGTGTTCTTTATAATAATTGTAAATCCACCTTTTCTTTTCTACTCTTGACTTTAATACTCTAAGCTGACCTCTTCCTATTCCAGCAAGAACATTTGACATTCTATAATTATATCCAAGTTCTTTATGCTCATAATATCTTTCTTTTTCTCTAGCTTGAGTTATCCAAAACTTAGTTTTATCCATTTTACTTTCATTATTAGAAATAATAACACCACCACCAGAGGTTGTAATTATCTTATTTCCATTAAATGAAAATACTCCATAGTCTCCAAGAGTTCCACAAAAGCTATCATTATTCTTTGATCCCAATGCCTCTGCTGAATCTTCAATTATTGGAACATTGTATTTACTACATATATCCTTTATATCTCTATAATTAGCACTTTCACCATAAAGATCTACTACAACTACTGCCTTAGGTAACTTACCTTTGTCTTTATAAATTCTAAGTGCCTTTTCTAATGCTCTTGAATCCATGTTCCATGAATTCTCTTCTGAATCAATAAAAACAGGGATTCCCCCTTCATAAATTATAGGATTACAACTAGCCGCAAAAGTTAAACTTGAACAAAATACTATATCTCCTCTATTTATACCTACGCATTTTAAAGCCATATGAATAGCTGCTGTTCCTGATGAAGTAAGGACAGCTGATTTTATTTTTACATATTCACAAAGCTCTTTCTCTAATTCATCTACATTTTTACCAAGGGGAGCAATCCAATTAGTTTTAAATGCCTCATTAATAAATCTTTCTTCATCTCCACCCATATGTGGTGATGATAAATATATTCTTTTATTAATCATAATTTCTTTCTATTGTTTAGATAAACAATATTACTTCCTCCATCTAAATATTTATAAGTCGGCACTATCTCTTGAAGTTTAATCTTAAGATTTTGTACATTTCCCAAACTAACTATATTCATAAGTTTATTAATTTCTGCCTTTAAATCTGCAAATTCAATATCACTAGGCTTTCCTATAAATATTTTTTTATGTTCTGTACTTCTTAACCCTTCTTCATTCATTAATAACTCTTCATAAAGCTTTTCTCCTGGTCTAAGGCCGGTAATTTTAATATCTATATCTTTTCCTACTTCTAAACCTGAAAGTCTTATTAAGTTTTCTGCTAAGTCATATATTTTAACTGGTTCTCCCATATCAAGAACAAATATTTCTCCACCTATTGCAAAAGCTCCAGCTTGTAATACTAATTGAGCTGCTTCTGGTATTGTCATAAAATATCTTGTAATCTCTTTATGTGTTAAAGTTATAGGACCACCTTTTTCTATCTGCTTTTTAAATAAAGGTACTACAGATCCATTAGAACCTAACACATTTCCAAACCTTACTGCAACGAATTCTGTTTTACTTTCTCTATTTATTCCTTGAATTATCATTTCACATATTCTTTTACTAGCACCCATTATATTTGTTGGATTAACAGCTTTATCTGTAGATATTAATACAAACCTCTCCACATTAAAATTATTGGAAACCTCAGCCAAATTCAAAGTTCCTAAAACATTATTTTTTATAGCTTCCATTGGGTTATCTTCCATAAGAGGAACATGTTTATGAGCTGCTGCATGAAATACTATATTAGGTTTATACTTAGCAAAAACACCTCTAAGTCTTTTCTTATCTCTAACTGAACCTATTAATGTTCTAATAATTACATTAGTCTTGAGAGCCAATAATTCATTTTGTATATCATAAGCATTATTTTCATATATATCAAATATAATTAATTCCTTAGGTTTAAATTTCACTAGTTGTCTACATAATTCAGAACCAATGGAACCACCTCCACCTGTTACTATAATAACTTTGTCCTCTATGTAGTTTGATATCCCATCTAAATCTAACCTAACAGGTTCCCTATCTAAAAGATCCTCAACACTTACATCTCTAATTTTTTTAATAGTAAACTTTCCATTAATTATTTCTGATAAGGATGGAATTATCTTAACTTTTACTTTAAGATAATTACATTCTTCTAATATATCCTTTAAATCTTTTACACTTAAATTTGTAATGGCAATTATAATTTCATCTATTCTTTCGTTTTTCACAACAAATGGAATAGAACTTCTATCTCCTAAAACTTCTACTCCTGATATATATGTTCCTAATTTATTTTTATCATCATCTATTAAGGCAACTACTTTCTTTTTACAATTAGGTTTTCTTTTACACTCATTTATTACTATAGCACCTGCACTTCCTGCACCAACTACAAGTACTCTATTAGTTCCTGTATCTTTTTTGATTTCCATATTACATTTAATTCGCTTAAAAACTCTATAACTTGACTTACTGCCTAAACATAGAAGTATTATTATCACAGCTGCAATTACTGATACCAATAGTGGAATTCTTTTTTTATCGATTAAAGAAACTATTAACACTATGGATAAAGATAAAAAGCTACTTGCTATTCCTGAAATAAATTCATCAATACTAGCAAACTTCCATATGCTTCTATATTGTTTATTTACAATGTAAAAACATATATAAATAGAAGCAATAACAATAACTTTAAATAAATTTTCATTATACATTTTCCAAATAGAACTTATACTTGTATTAACAAACTTAAATCTTATACAATAGCCAATAAAATACGATAACAGTATAGATATAAAATCAATCAAAAGTAAGATACTTCTTCTTATATTAATATTAATTTTCAAAGTACTCACAATCCCTTACTATTACTTTATTTACTACTTCTTTTTTTCTTCTTCTTTTTCTCTCCATCTTCGCCATAATAGTAATAATATTTTTTTGTAGTTCTATCAACCTGGTTTAATACAATTCCTAAAATATTAGCATTAACCTTTTCTAAAAGGCTTTTAGCAGCAATTATAGAATCTTTTTTAGTTTTTTCAGCTTTTACCACTAAAATTGTCCCATCACCTTTTACAGAAAGAAGTTGTGCATCTGTAACAGCAAGTAATGGTGCTGAATCAATTATTATCATTTCATAAGTCTCTTTTAACTTATTTAATAAATTTGACATTACATTAGAATTAATCATTTCCGAAGGATTCGGAGATATATGGCCTGATGATAAAACATCTAAATTTTCATTATATTTTACTAAAATATTATTAACTTCTTCTTTTCCAACCAACACATCCGATAACCCTATTAAATTTGATATCTTAAATTGTTTATGAATTGTGGGTTTCCTAAGGTCACAATCTATAAGTAACGTCTTTTTATCTGCTTGAGCAAAAGATAAAGCTAAATTACATGCTGTTGTAGTCTTCCCCTCTCCTGGCTCTGAACTAGTTATTACAATAGTTTGTAATTTCTTATCTAGAGAAGAATACTGTATATTTGTCCTTAAAGTCCTATATGATTCCGCCTCTACAGACTTAGGTTCGTCTTCAACTATAAACATCCAAAAATCTCCTTTCAATTACTTTCCAAATTAGGTATATCACCAAGTACTACTAAACCTATTGTGTCTTCAAGTTCTTTTTTATCTTCAAAAGTACTATCTAAGAATTCCATACAAATAGCTGTAATACTACCTATTAAAATACCTATAATTATAGCAATTGATATATATAATTTTTTATTAGGTGATACTGGTTTATCTGGAACTGTAACATTTTCTACAATTCTTACATTTGCATTTGGAATTAATTCTGTGGCATACTTTTCAAATCTACTTGCTATGGCTTTTAATATCATACTCGCCTTAACAGGATCAGTATCTTTATAATTAACCTCCAATATTTGTGTATTAGTTCTAGCATTCACCGTTAAATTATTTATAACCTTACTACTTTCCATATCAATGTTACTATCTTCTAAAGAATCTCCTATGAAAGTCTTAGTTTTAATTATAGTTGCAAACGTATCAAGTGTCTTCTGATACATTTGTATATCATTACTACTATATTCTTTTGTTACTTTATCATGTAAGTTCTCTTCTTTTCCTACAAATAAAGTTGTATTAACCTCATATTTAGGCTCAACAATAAAGAATGCTACTATTATAGCAGCAACCGTTATTACTAATGTTATTATTGCTATTAACTTATTTCTTTTTTTCAAAGCATGAATTATTTCATTTAACTTTATTTCGCCTTCCTCCATTTACACACCTACTTTTTAATTACTATATTTAATTACTATGTATTGTTAAATGTTAATATGACATTTTACATTTTTTTATTTTCTAATCATACAATTTACATATTATTAAATATGTTTTTTCCACTTATTACTCTCATTAATTATTTATAAAATAAAAAAACTCCCGAAGGAGTTTTTAGTTACTTTATTTTAAATATTTATTCTGCTTTATTTTTATCTTTTCTATTTAGTATATAATCAACAATAATAGCTATTGCACCATCTCCAGTAATATTAGTAGCAGTTCCAAAACTATCTTGAGCTGCATGTAAAGCTATCATTATTGGTTTTTCTACAGTTCCAAAACCAAACATTGTTTCTAAAAGACCAAGCGCTGCCATAACCCCACCTCCTGGAATTCCTGGTGCTGCGATCATTGTAACACCTAACATTAATATAAATGGCATTATCTTAGAGAAAGTAGGTTCTTGTCCATTCATATACATTACCGCCATAGAAGTAACTACAAGAGTTATAGTATCTCCTGCTAAATGTATAGTTGCACATAATGGAACTACAAAATCTTTAACTTCACTTGAAACTTTATTATTTTCTACACTTTTTAAAGTTACTGGAATTGTTGCAGCGGAAGATTGTGTACCTACAGCTGTTAAATACGCAGGAATCATATTTTTTAATAGTTTAAAAGGATTTTCTTTTTTTATAGTTCCTGCTATTACATATTGTATTAGTATATATATAGCCTGCATAGAAAATAAAACTATATAAACTACTGCAAAAGATTTTAGTGTTTCTACTATTTCCCCATTATAAGCTAGATTAGCAAATATGCATCCTATGTATATAGGTACAAAAGGTATTAATACTCCTTTTATAACTTTTAAAACTATGTCACTAAATTCATTAAATACCACAAGAAGCTTACTATCCTCAATCCTTGATAAACCTATTCCTAGTATAAATGCTAATATTAATGCAGACATTACATTCATTATTGCAGGCATTTCTATTGCAAAATATGCTGAAACCCCTTGAGCTGATTCACTTAAATTTATATTTCCTTTTAAAAAGTTAGGTAAAGCAATAAGACTAACTATATAAGTTAATGTTCCTGCTGTTATGGTAGAGATATAAGCTAATATAGTTGTAATTAATAACCCTTTACCTGACTTTTTACCTAAAGATGCTATTCCAGGTACTATAAATGCAATGATAATTAATGGAATAATAAAAGATAAAAAATTTCCAAACAATCCGCTTATAGTTACTAAAATTCTTATTGGAAAATCCAAAAATATAGATTTGCAGCTTAATCCAATAATTATCCCCAATATTAAACAAATCGCTATTCTTCCAATTAATGATAACTTCCTCATTAATTTTCCCCCTTTTCTTCTGTTGTGTCTTTCTATTAAATACACATGTTTTTTAATATAGTATTTAATATACTTTACTTTCTCTTTTTTGTCAATATCATTCACTTCAAACATGATTTATTAGAATAGAAGTCAAGTGAAAGTTATATTTTATTTAATAATGTTAGTCGCTCTAATATAATCTGCATATTGTGGAGTTACTCTTCCAAGACCTCCTGCTACATCTAAAAGATGTCCTGTTACATATGATGAATCATCACTTGCAAAGAAAAGTACAGCTTTAGCTATTTCTTCAGGTTTTGCCATTCTGTTTAAAGGTACATGACATAAATAAGAATCCATAAATTCTTTTGACATATTATTCATAACTGCATCTGTAGCTGTAATTCCTGGAAGTACTGCATTACATCTTACATTGAACCTTGCATATTGAGCTGCTATATTTTCTGTTAATGCATTTATTGCTGACTTTGATACACAGTAAGCCATTCTAGATAAGTCAGGCGATATTGATCCTACAGAAGAAACATTAACAATACTTCCCCCACCATTCTTTATCATTTCTGGTATTACATATTTACTAGTTAAATATACACTTCTCATATTAACATTTACTATATTAAAAAATTCCTCTGTATCCCCAGTTAATAAATCTAAATCTTTAGTCACATCAGTGAATCCAAAATTATTAACTAAAATATCAATATGTCCTTCAGTTTTTAAAATCTCTCCTATTAGACTTTCATATGATTCATAATCAAAAGCATTGTATTTAATAAACTTAACTTTTCCTCCATTTGATTCTATACTCATTACCGCTTCTTTTCCTATTTCTTCTGCTATATCTGTAATATATACCATAGCTCCATTTTCAGCTAATAATTTTGCCGAATTAAATCCTATTCCTTTAGCTGCAGCTGTTACTAGTGCAATCTTGCCTTTTAATTTACCCATAATCCCAACCTCTTTTCTTTTTTAAGATTTTTTTCTAAATTTCCATATATATTAACATATTATTACATTTAAATCAATTCATTACATTTTATTTATCAAAATACAGTTTATTCTTTTCATAATCTTTAAACTTTCTATCATATTTTTTAAAAACTTTTTATCCTTTAGTATGTTCATTTTTCCCCCTTAAACACAAAAAAGGCACATGGGTACTTTGCCGCCCATCTGCCTATAATTTTTCCTATTGAATTTCTTATTTATTTTCTAATATTTCTTCTAGATTTCAAACCATAACTTATCATTATGAGGATCCTGTCCTAGGAAACCTAAGTTATCTTGAGTAGATGTAAAAGCTCCACAATACTTATATTCTATTTCTATGTTTTCGATACTTGGAAACATATCTTTTACTCTTTGTTCCAATATATTATATTTCTCACTAACTTCTTTATCATTATTTATATCTGGAATAAAATTGACATCTTCTCCCCCTATAATTATTCTATTATCTACAGTGGTTCTTAAATAATTATATGGATCTTTATTATCCCTAATTAATATCTTATTAAAGTATCCATCTAAGGATTCTAAAGGTTTTGTGGCTATATTAAAAGTTGTTGTAGTAACTCCAAAATTTCTATTAGTAAATAAATTAGTATTATATCCTGTAGCTACTATTACTATTTTTCCTTTAACCTTATTATCATATCTAGTAAATACTTCAACCCCATCTTCCTTATAAATTACTTTTACTACTTCAGTATTTTCATAAACTTTTAGTCCTTTGTTAACAGATACATCTAAAAGTTCATGAGTAAATTTATATGGATCTATTTCTGCTCCCCCATGTTTAGATATTATACCTGCCTTCAAATCAAAGCTAAAAGGGTTATTTTCTTCAGTTATAAATTCTACTGGTAAACCATTTTCTTTTCTTATTTTATACTCTTCTTCTATTTCTTTTACCCCAAGATTTTTGTTTGTATATAAAAGAGTATCTCTTTTTTTATAATCACACTTATTTCCATACTCTCTTATAAACTCATCCACCTCATCTAAAGCTTTTATTCCTAAATTATAAGCTCTTATTATATCTTCTCTTTTTAAATATTGCTCTAATTCTTTTATATTAGAATCTAATTCATATTGTAATAAAGCTGTAGTTATACTTGTACTACCATATCCCACAATATTTTTTTCTAATATAACAGTATCAGCCACAATTTTTAGATACTTAAAATTTAGATTGCCTTCCATACTTTTTAGGAAAGGAATTAAAGTTGTTGTATCTGTTGGTTGAGGCCCAATAGTAAGCCATGTTATGTATTCTGAATCAACACCATGTTGTAAAT
>SVCL01000190.1 GCA_015058405.1 Clostridium sp. | reverse complement strand
GCAAAAGCACAAGACGTTGAAAGAAAATGGTATGTTGTAGATGCTGCTGGTAAGCCACTAGGAAGAGTTGCTAGCCAAGTTGCTTCAATATTAAGAGGTAAGAATAAGCCAACATTTACTCCAAACGTTGATTGCGGAGATTATGTTATAGTTATTAATGCAGAAAAGGTTGTTTTAACTGGTAAGAAGTTAGATCAAAAATTCTTAAGAAAGTACAGCGGTTACGTTGGTGGATTAAAAGAAACTCCATATAGAGAAGTTTTAGAAAAGAAACCAGAATTAGCTTTTGAAGAAGCTGTAAGAAGAATGCTTCCAACAGGTGTTTTAGGAAGACAAATGCTTAAGAAATTAAAAGTTAATAGAGGCGAAGCTCATAATCATGAAGCTCAAAAGCCAGAAGTACTTGAATTAAGATACTAGTACACACTCGGGAGGAGGAATAGAAAATGGCAAAAGTTCAATACATGGGAACTGGAAGAAGAAAAAAATCAGTTGCAAGAGTAAGACTTGTACCAGGAAATGGTAAGGTTGTTATAAATAAGAGAGACATCGAAAACTTTTTTGGTTTAGAAACATTAAGAACTATCGTAAACCAACCATTAGTTTTAACAGGAACTAAGGATAAGTTTGACGTTTTAGTTAACGTTCACGGTGGTGGATTCACAGGTCAAGCTGGAGCTATCAGACACGGAATTTCTAGAGCTTTAGTAAAAGCTGACGAAGCTTTAAAGCCAGAATTAAAGAAGGCTGGATTCTTAACTAGAGATCCAAGAATGAAGGAAAGAAAGAAATACGGTCTTAAGAAAGCAAGAAGAGCTCCACAATTCTCAAAGAGATAGTGAGTTTTATGAAAGAACTTGTAAACATATGTTTACAAGTTTTTTTGTTATCTGAAAATATATTGAATTTGTTAATTGTATAAAGAAATGATTTACTCACATAATAATATTGTAATTATTTTATGTGGAGGAAATTTTATGAGGATAAAGAATTTTTGTTTTATAGTATTAATAGCTTTATTTACTATGTTACCAATAAAATTAGTAGCTAATGCAGAAGAGAACGAGGCTAAAGGTATTATATTAATTGATCCAGGTCATGGGGGAATGGATGGAGGAGCTAAAGGCGATTCGGGAACATTAGAAAAAGATATTAATTTGACAATTAGTCATAAATTGAAAGAACGTTTAGAGAATGATGGATATAAAGTTTATCTAACTAGAGAGGATGACTTAGAGTTAGCTAAAGGCAAAAGTTCGGATTTAGAATTAAGATGCAAAATGAAGAGGGAAACTAATTGCGATGTTTTTGTATCTATTCATCAAAATAAATTTAGGATGGAGAAATGTTTTGGTGCACAAGTATGGTATGCAGATAATGCTAAAAGTGGTAAAGTAGCCACTTTAATTCAAGAAAGCCTTAAGGAAAAAATAGATGATAATAATAATAGGTTGGCTAAGCCTGCTAAGCAGCAATATAAAATTTTAAGAGATAAATATGATGGAGCTTCTATAATAGTAGAATGTGGCTTTATATCAAATCATAAAGAAGAAAAGCTTCTTAATAGCGAAGAACATCAAGATAAGATAGTAGATGGAATTGCTTGTGGTTTAGATAAGTATTTTGAAGAAAAATGATAATTTCCATGGAAATATATATTATATATAGGTACTTTATATGTTAAGTGCATATGAGGTGCCTATTTTTATTATGCAAAGAAACAACTTGTAAATAATGTAATATATAAATAAAATATATATTATAGGTATTAGGAGGTGTGTCAATGAGAGATATAGACGTGCAAGAAGTTGAAAATGTAGTTAAAAAGTTGTGCATTGAAGCAAATTATTTTATTGGTAATGATATCAAGGAAGCTCTTATAAAATATAAGGAAGAAGAACCTTATGATGTAGCGGAAGATGTATTAGAAAAGATTATTATTAATGATGAAATAGCAGAAAAAAAGGAAGTTCCTATGTGTCAAGATACGGGAATGGCTTGTGTATTTCTAGAGGTTGGACAAGACGTACATTTTGTTGGGGGAAATATAGAAGAGTTTATAAATGAAGGGGTTAGAAAAGGATATAAGGAAGGATATTTAAGAAAGTCTGTTGTAAAAGATCCCATAGATAGAGTTAATACAAAGGATAATACTCCTGCAATAATTTACTATAATATTGTTCCAGGAGATAAGGTTAAGATAACTGTTGCACCTAAGGGATTTGGTTCTGAAAATATGAGTAGAATAGGAATGTTAAAACCTGCAGATGGAATAGAAGGTGTTAAAAGATTTATTTTAGAAACTGTTAAGTTGGCAGGACCTAATCCGTGCCCTCCTATGGTTATTGGTGTGGGTATTGGAGGAACTTTTGATAAAGCGGCTTATTTAGCTAAGAAGGCCTTGATTAGACCTATTAATATAAGGAATGATAATAAATTCTATAAGGATTTAGAAGAAGAATTACTTGAAAAGATAAATGAATTAGGTATAGGGCCTCAAGGGTTTGGTGGTAAAACCACTGCTTTAGGACTAAATATTGAAACTTATCCTACTCATATAGCCGGTTTACCTGTTGCTGTTAATATTAATTGTCATGCAACTAGACATAAAGAATTTATTTTATAGGAGGTAGCTGTATGGAATATAAGATTTGTATGCCTTTGACTAAAGAAAAGGTTGTAAATTTAAAAGCTGGAGATAGAGTTTTACTATCAGGTGTGATTTATACGGGAAGAGATGCAGCTCATAAAAGGTTAATTGAATTATTAGATAAAGGTAAAGAATTGCCTTTAGAAGTAAAAGATCAAGCTATATATTATGTTGGACCAAGCCCTGCAAAGCCAGGTGAGGTAATTGGTTCAGCTGGACCTACTACCAGTTATAGAATGGATCCTTATGCCCCAAGATTATTAGATTTAGGATTAAGAGGTATGATTGGTAAGGGGGCTAGAGATAATAATGTGATTGAAGCTATAAAGAGAAATTGTGGAGTATATTTTGGAGCTATTGGAGGAGCAGCAGCTCTTATTGGGAAAAGCATAGTGAAATCTGAAATAATAGCTTATGAGGATTTAGGAGCTGAGGCTATTAGAAAAATTGAGGTTAAAGATATGCCATTAATAGTTGTTATAGACAGTGAGGGAAATAATCTTTATGAAATAGGACAAAAGAGATATCTTGAGTCACTTAAATAGAAAAGAAAATAAAATTATAAAAGATAATAAATTCAGCATAATTAAAAGCAGATTTATTATCTTTTATAATATATAGTACTAATAAAAAGTTATTTTATAGATTAGTAAAGCCTTTTCCTTTAACTTCAGAAACATCTAGTATACTAATAAATGCCTTTGAATCTAGAGATAAAATTTTTGATTTAAGTTCTATCATTTGTCTTGTGGTTACTAAACAGTAAAGCATACGTTTTGTACTGTCAGTGAATTCTCCACGAGCAGGTAATGTAGTAACACCCCTATGTAGATCTTTAATTATATAATCAATAATTTCATCTTCTTTTTCTGTTAATATAAGCAATAATTTTTTGCTAGAGAAACCTTTAAGCATTTGATCAAGGACTAGTCCTTGAGTAAATATAGATATAAGTGTATATAATGCTCTTGGGAGACCAAAAATAATAGCTCCTAAAAGGACTATGGTAAAGTTAAGTGAAAAACCAACAGCACCTATATTAAAATTTGAATATTTTTGTCTTATTAACATAGTAATAATATCAGTTCCACCAGTAGACCCATTTCTAAGGAATACTAGTCCATAACCTATTCCACATAAAGCACCACCATAAAGGCAATATAGCAAAATATCATCTACTTGTATTACTGTAGAAAATTGTTTTGTTAAAAGTAATGAAATTGATAAGGATAACATTCCGATAGCAGAATATAAGGTGAATGTTTTTGATAATTTTCTATAACTTAAAGCAAATAAGGGTAAGTTAATCAAGAATACAGAAATACCTGAAGGAAAGTAAGTTATATATTCTAAGATAAGAGCAATACCAGTAGCGCCACCACTTAGAAGTTTTGCGTGACTTAAAAATAGGTTTACACCAATAGATGCGATAAAACAACCGATGAATATTATTATTACATCAAGAATAAAATCTTTATTTTTTTTAATTAAGTTCATAATTAATACCTCTTAAAAATGTAATTGTTTAATATGTTCATTGTTATTATATATAAAAAAAACTGTAAAGTTAAGTAGTTATAGCATAAAATAATAAAATAGTGGATATATTGTAAAATAAAATTGTTGTTAAACTATGTAAATTGTAGAAGGAGAGAAAAGATGATGAAGTTACCAAGGAGTATAAAAATAAAAAAAATAGTTTTGTCTATATTGATAATAATTTCTGTAGTAGTCATTATTAATGTGGCCCTAGATAATAGAAAAAATACAAATAATATAGAAAATAAAGAAGAAAAATTAATAGCTACAGAGGAAAACAAAGAAAATTTAATAAAAGAAGAGGCAAATAAAGAAAATCCTGAAGAAGAGAAGTTATATAATGAAGCATATAATAGTTTTTTTGCAGGAGAGTATGAACAGGCTATTGATAAAGCTAATATTGTTATAGAAAAGTTTCCTGAAAGTTTCAAAGCTTATAACATTAGAGGAATAGCAAAAGCTTTTAGTAAGGGATTTGAGGAAGGAATGAAAGATATAGATAAATCTTTAGAGATAAATCCTAATTATGGTTATGCTAGATATAATAAAGCTTTTGATTATGAGTTATATGGAAGACTTGATGAGGCTTTATTATGGTATGATAAAGCTTTAGAAGTAGAACAATATATGTGGAGTTATTATGGTAAAGCATCTATATATGGAAGAAGAGGAGATGTGGATAAAACTATTGAAAACCTTAAAAAGGCTATAGAAATTGAAGGAGCTAAGGAAGGTGAATCGGGAATAAAAAAGGAGGCTAGAACAGAAAAAGATTTTGATCCAGTTAGAAATAGTAAGACTTTTAATGAATTAATAGCTTAGTTTATATTAATAAAAACGTAATAAAGAGATTAATTTTTTGTGTTTTAATAAGTTATATAATATAAAGAAACCTATAACTTAAGGGGGGAATTGTGTGTATAATGTTTTAGTTGTTGATGATGAAAAGGAAATAAGAGATGCGATTGAAATATATTTAAGAGGCGAAAGTTTAAAAGTAATTAAGGCTGGAGATGGTCTTGAAGCTTTAGAAATTTTAGAGACTAATCAAATTCATTTAATTATATTGGATATAATGATGCCAAGGTTAGATGGTATAAAAACTTGTATGAAAATAAGAGAAAGTAATAATATCCCTATAATAATGCTATCGGCTAAAGGTGAAGATTCAGATAAAATTTTAGGTTTGAATGTTGGTGCAGATGATTATATTTCAAAACCATTTAACCATCTTGAACTTGTGGCTAGAGTAAAATCTCAATTAAGAAGATATGAAAATCCACTTAATGTAGAAGATAAAGGCGTTGTAAAGGTTAGGGATTTAGAAATAGATACTTTAGCAAAAAAGATAACAGTTAGAGGAGAAGAAATAAGAGTTACTGCAACTGAATACAAGATACTTTATTTATTAGCATCTAATCTTGGTAGAATATTTTCTATAAAAGAGATATATGAAAAAGTGTGGGAAGAACCTTTTTATAAAAGTGAAAATACTGTAACAGTTCATATAAGAAGAATTAGAGAAAAGATAGAATTGAATACTAAGGAACCTGAATATATAAAGGTGGTGTGGGGTATTGGGTATAAGATTGAAAAGTAAAATTAAATCTTACATAAATAATGTATGGCTTATAGAAATAATAGTATTACTTCTGATAGTTGGTTATTTTGGGATTGAAACATATAAAAACTTTTCAAGTAAATCATACTCAAGAGTAATGTCTGCTGTAGAGGCTACTATTAATCCAAAAGATTATTATACAAGTAGTTTGGACGTAGATATTTCTAAATATATTAATATGATATATTTAAAAACGAATTGTTTAGAATTATTGGATTATGGAACAGCAGAAGTTAAAGATAATATAAGAAAAAACTTTTTATATAAAAGTTATGAGACAAATATAGATTTAGGAAAAAGAAAGATATATTTTATTATAAAAAATAAGAAAACAGATGAAATATATACTAATGATCCTAATCAATATTTTCAAGTTGATGATGTGGAGTATACAACAGAAAATATAAAAAATTATATAGTTGAGAAGTATAATTCAGAGGAGATTTATGCTTATTATGATAATAAAAATTCTTTTAATAGGTTAGTTGAGAATGGAAATTTTTCGATTGATAATGAAATTATAGGCGACTTTGAAGAATATTATTATACAGGAATAAATACATATTCTACATCTGAAAATATAAGAATAGTTTATGATTTGATTTTCTTGGCAATAGTAGCTGTATTTTTATTTATAAAAATACTTAGAAGTATAATTAAGTATAAAGAAAACTTTAGGATTAGAGGCAATTATATAATGAGTATTATATATGTATTTAAGTATGGATTTAGATATAAGCAGCCTAGAAGAGCTTTAATAGGAAGTATTATAGGATTTATTATATTCTTTATTGTTTATCTATATCTTCTTGCAATAGGAGGATATGAAAATAATATGCTTGTAGGTTTTTTTAGAGCTTATCCTTTTAAAGGAAGTCTTCTTCTTATAATTTTACCAATGGTAGGAGTTGTTTATTCAATAAAGAAAACTATAGAAATTTCTATGGTTAGTGATAGTTTAAAGAAGATAAATGAAGGAGATATAAACTATCATATTGCAGAAAAGGGTGGCCCTGAAATACTGGATCTTATAGAAAATATAAATAAAATTAGGAGAGGTTATGAAATAGCTGTTCAAGATACACTTAAAAATGAAAAATTAAAAACAGAGCTTATTTCTAATGTATCTCATGATTTAAGAACACCTTTAACTTCTATAATAAATTATGTTAATATTTTAAAATCTCCAGAGATTACAGAAGAGGAAAGAACAGAGTATTTAAAGATTGTTGAGCAAAAGTCAAAAAAGTTAAAGATACTAATAGATGATTTATTTGAAATGTCTAAAATCAATAGTGGAAAGATGAAGATTTCAAAAGAAAAGATTAATATATTGGCTTTAATTCATCAAGTTGTCGGAGAATATTCTTATTTATATGAAGAAAAGAATATTGAATTTAAAGTAAATAGTTTATCAGATGAAATTTATATGGACTTAGATGGTAAACTAATGTCTAGAGTAATAGAAAATGTAATCATAAATGCAATGAAGTATTCTTTGGATAATACAAGGGTTTATATTGATATTATTGATAGGGAAGATGAAGTTGAAATATCTTTCAAAAATATTGCTAATTATGAGATGAACTTTGATAATAATGAGATATTTGAAAGGTTTGTAAGAGGAGATGAATCAAGAAATTCTAAGGTAGAAGGTTCAGGTCTTGGTCTTGCAATAACTAAAAGTATTATTGAATTACATGATGGTAGTATTAATATTGTTAGAGATGGTGATATGTTTAAGATGTTTGTAATATTACCTAAAACTTTGTAAAGATAATTATATGTAAGTTTATATATGTAGAAGTGTATACTTCTACATATTTTTTTATTCATTTTCGGATAATTGTTACTAGCAGATAATTATTATTAAAAAGAGAGGATTCGGAAGAAAAAGTTTATTTTTATTATTTATTATGGCTAAAATGGAGTATAGAGAGTTTTATATATTAAAATACTATAAATATAATAACTATATATTGTAGATGAATTCATGGGTGTTTAATAAATATATACTATATATTGTGGAGGAAGTAAAAGTGAATATTAGAGAAATATGTGAATTTGCTCTTTAGTCAATAAAAGATGATGAAGGAGTATATACAAGTGAACGACTTATAGAAGCTTTAGGGCATATAATTAGACCAAATATGAATGAAAAAGAAATAAGAAAATCTTTAATACAAATTTCGTTAGAATTAACTACTGAAATGGAACCTAAGTGGCAGTTTGTAGCAGCTAAGTTATATATTCAAAACTTATATGAAGATGTGAAGAGTAAGCGAGGATTACTTGAGGAAGAGAATGTATACGGAGATTTATATAAGCTTGTTAGGGAGTTAACAGATAAAGGCTTATACGGGAAGTACATCTATCAGAGGATTTAAAGGAGCTTCAGGTGGTGTTATTCCTTGGATAAAGTTATTTAATGATACTGCAGTAGCTGTTGATCAATTAGGTGTGAGGAATGGATCTGTAGCTATATGGTTTGATGCTTGGCATAAGGATATGCCAGAATTTCTGCAAATAAGAACTAATAATGGTGACGATAGAAAAAAAGCTCATGATGTATTTCATGGATTATGTTATCCGAATCTATTTTGGAAACTTGCAAAGGAAGATATAGTTAGACTTATTATAAAAAGTGCAGCCGAAACAGGAACTCCATTTGCATGCGATAAAAGCTAGTATGAATATAGCAAAAGAAAAGGGAGCTTATGAGGTATTTCAAGGTTCTGATTGGGAAAATGGAGATTACTTTAAGATTAGAGGATATGAATCTGAAAGCTGGTGTGCTCTTAAAGATGAGGTAAGGAAGTTTGGAATGAGAAATGGTTATCTTATGGCTGTTGCACCAAATGGTTCTACTTCAACTATAGCTGGTACTAGCGAAGGTGTAGATCCTATAATGTCTAGGTTTTACTTTGAAGAAAAAAAAGGAAGTATAGTTCCTAAAACTGCACCAAATCTTTGTGATGATAATTATTGGTACTATAATTCGGCTTATAATATAAGTCAAAACTGGTGTGTTAAAGTCAATGGAGTTAGACAAAGACATATAGATCAAGGACAATCTTTTAATTTATATATAACTACAAATTATACAATGAGACAAATAATGAATCTTTATATAGAGGCATGTGAGAATAAGGTTAAATCAATTTATTATGTTAGAAGTAAATCTTTAACTGTTTCAGATTGTGAAAGTTGTTCAGCATAGGAGGTGAGAAGGAATGGATGTAAAAAGAAAACCACTGTTTAATGAATTTGGGGATGTTGAAGTAAGTAAAAAACGAATGATTAACGGGAATACTACTAATCTTAACGATTTTAATAATATGAAATATTCTTGGGTAAGTGATTGGTATAGGCAGGCTATGAATAATTTTTGGATTCCTGAGGAAATAAATTTATTTACTGATGAATTAAAGGCTGAACTTACTGAGATGATTAAAACTGGTGTTGAACATGAAATAGCATGGGGACATTATGTAATAGGAGATAATATTCAAGGTATAAATGAGAAATTAATTGAAGATTATATAAAATATTTAGGAAACTTAAGATTATCCGCTATAGGTTTAGAAAAGGTGTACGAAAATATAGAGAAGAATCCAGCTGCTTGGATTGATGTTTTAGCTGATGCTAATTCTGTAAAAACTGACTTTTTTGAAGGAAAATCTACAGTTTATGCTAAGGCAGCTACTCTTTTAGATGATTTGTAAAAGATTTTTAAAAAGTAAAATAAATATAATTAATTAAGAAAATAGCAATTTAAAGGTTAACATGTTAAAAAAATATGTTATAATAGATAATGTTATGGATTAGACAACTTTAAGTAAACCTTTAAATTGGTATTTTTGGAAGACTTAATTTTGGGTATACTTAATTAAGTAATTATGCTAAGAGAGATGGATTTAAAATATCAAAATATATATTTCGAGGAGGATCATTAATCATGAAAAAAGGTATTGCCGCTTCAAAAGGATATGCAATAGGAAAAGTTTTTGTACAAGAACACGAAGAAATAGTTATAACTGATGCTAAGGTTGAGGATGTTGCTAAAGAGCAAGAAAGCTTAAAGGTAGCTCTTGATGCATCAAGAGAACAATTAGAAAAAATCAAAGCAAAAGCAGCAGTAGAAATGGGAGAAGAAAAGGCAGCAGTTTTTGAAGCTCACATTACATTACTAGATGATCCTGAATTTACAGGAGCAATGAATCTTGAAATTGAAAATAATAGCGTAAATGCAATGAAGGCTGTTGAAAATGTAACTAATACTTTCGTTATGATTTTCGAATCTATGGAAGATGCATACATGAGAGAAAGAGCAGCTGATATAAAAGACGTATCTAAGAGAATAATTTCTAATTTAGCAGGAAAAGGTGGAGATGCTTTTGCTATAACTGAAGCTAACACAATAGTTGTAGCTCACGACTTAACTCCATCAGATACAGCACAATTAGATAGAACTAAAGTTATAGGATTTATGACAAATATAGGAGGAAGAACTTCTCATGCAGCTATAATGGCTAGAACATTAGAAATTCCTGCTGTATTAGGTCTTGGAGATATAACAACTTCAGTTAAAAATGGAGATGTAGTTATATTAGATGGTATTACAGGTGATGTAATAATTAACCCATCACAAGATGTAATAGCTGAATATGAAGCTAAGAAAGAAAAGTTTATAAAAGAACAAGAAGAATTAAAGAAATTAATAGATGTTAAAACAACAACTAAATCAGGTAAGAGAGTTGAAGTTTGTGGAAACATTGGTAAGCCAGAAGATGTACTTGGAGTAATAGCTAATGGTGGAGACGGTGTTGGATTATTCAGGACTGAATTCTTATACATGGATAGAGATAATGCACCAACTGAAGAAGAACAATATGAAAGCTACAAATTTGTTCTTGAAAAAATGGAAGGTAAACAAGTAGTAATAAGAACTCTTGATATCGGTGGAGATAAGACTCTTCCTTACTTACCATTACCACAAGAAATGAACCCATTCTTAGGATATAGAGCAATCAGACTTTGCTTAGATAGAAAAGAATTATTCAAGGTTCAATTAAGAGCATTACTTAGAGCTTCTGTTTACGGAAAACTTTGTGTTATGTTCCCAATGATTTCAGGTATTCAAGAATTCATGCAAGCAAAAGAAATAGTTGAAGAATGTAAAGCTGAATTAAAGGCAGAAGGAAAAGAATATTCAGATACTATTCAATGGGGTATCATGGTTGAAATTCCAGCTGCAGCAGTTATGGCTGATGAATTAGCTAAGCACGTTGATTTCTTCTCAATAGGAACTAACGACTTAATTCAATATACATTAGCAGCTGATAGAATGAGTGAAAAGGTATCTTACCTATACAACCCAATGCATCCAGCAGTATTAAGACTTATAAAGATGACTATTGATGGAGCTCATAAGCATGGTAAATGGGTAGGAATGTGTGGAGAAATGGCAGGAGATGAAGCTGCTATACCAACACTAGTAGAATACGGATTAGACGAATTCTCAATGAGTGCTACTTCAATATTAACAGCTAAGAAGATTATATTAGATCAAGAATAATATAGATATACATAGCGATGTAAATTAATACTTTACATCGCTATTTTTATGTAAATAATTATAGTTCTTTTAGTTTAAAGCCATCCTTAGTATTAAAAAAGAAATTTTCATTTAGTTTATCATTTTCAAATATTTTAATCATTTCTTCAAACAGGAAAACATATTCCAGGCCAATTAGGATTTATTCTTTTTTGCACTAATATATTTCCTTCATTATCATATATCATACACATGTTAGTTAATATGCAGATTTTTCTTATATTCATATAAAAGCCCCTTTTCTATATTTGTGATTTACACATTATAACATATAATGGATATGGAACTGTAATAAGTTTACTGATTCTAAAAAGTGATTATATAGCTAATATTATTAATAAAATATTTAATATAGGTACAAAATAGGAATGTAAGTTAAGGCAGAAAGGAAGATACTTATGAGCGATTTATTTAAAATGTTCATAACATTTTTTAAGATAGGTGCTTTTACATTTGGTGGAGGTTATGCCATGATTCCTTTGATTGAAGAGGAAGTCGTTAATAAAGAAAAATGGGTTGATAAACAGGAATTTGTAGATATGATAGTTATATCTCAAAGCTTACCAGGTCCTTTAGCATTAAATTGCTCTACTTTTATTGGATATAAAATCTCAGGAGTATTAGGAGCTATAATGGCAGTACTAGGAATTACTTTGCCGTCATTTTTGATAATTACTTTGATAGCAACTTATTTTATGAGGTTTAGAGATAACTATTACGTTAATTTAGCTTTTAAAGGAATTTCAGCGGCAGTACCAATGTTGGTTTTAGTTGGTGTAGTAAGTATGATTCAGAATGTAAAAAAAAATATAGAAAATGCAATTATATTAGTTGTTGCTTTAATATGCTTAGTAGTATTTAAAATTAGTCCTGTTATAGTGACAATAGCTGGAGCAGTATATGGAATAATTTTTTGTAGGAAGAGGGTTAAGTAAATGAACATATTATTAAAGTTATTTTTAACTTTCTTTAAAATAGGTGCCTTCAGTTTTGGTGGAGGCTATGCTATGATTCCTTTTATACAAAAAGAAGTTATAGAAAAAAATAAATGGATAGAAATTAGTGAATTTATTGATATAATAGGTATATCACAAATGACACCAGGACCTATAGCAGTTAATTCAGCAACTTTTGTAGGATCAAAGGTTGCAGGTTTATTAGGTAGCATTTCAGCTACAGCAGGTATAACAGCAGTTTCTTTTATATTAATAAGCATTGCAAATAAATTAATTCAGAGGTTTAAGAAATCAGAGATTTTGAAATCTGCTCTTATAGGAATGAGACCTGTTTTAATTGCATTAATTTTAAATGCTTTTATTTCATTAGCGAAAACAGCATATGTAGATATGAAATCAATAATAATTACTTTAATAATAGGAGTATGTTTATTTAGTAAGAAGATACATATTCATCCTATAGTAACAATTGTAATAGCTGCAATATTAGGAATAATTATGTGGGGGGTATTGTAAAAAAGGTGAAGAATAAAGAAAAAGATAAGGCTTATATTAAAGCATTAGATTATTATGAGAATGGAGAACTAGATAAAGCTATAAAAAAGTGTGATAAGGCTATATCTAAGAATATTAAAAATAGAGCTGCCTTTAATTTGAAGGGTCTAATTTTATATATAAAAGGTGATTTAGAAGGTGCTAGAGGAGCTTGGAAGGCAAATTCAGAATGTAATGGCGATAATTTGGCAAAAAATTATATGGCAGACTCAAAAAGCGATTTAGAAAGACTTAGAAAGTATAAAGAAGCTGAAAAATTACTTAAGGAACTAAGAATAGATGAAGCAATAGTTTTATTAAAGTTGTGTAAAAAAAGTACTTTTAATTCTATTAAGGTTAATTTAGCTCTTGCTATATGTTATATGAGAAAGGGAGATTACAAGGCTTGCTCCATATATATAACAGAAGTCTTAAATCAAGATAAAAATAATGTTGAAGGTAATAAGATAGCGAAACAATTATATGATATTAATAAAATTAAGATAACTACTTCAAGAAGAAAAGGTGGATTTGTAAAAGCATTAGTATGTATGACTATAATAATATCAGTTGGTATGTTAAGTTTTATTACAATATCTACTTTGAAAAATAGAGTAAATAATGATACATCATCTAAAGAAGTAGCTTTAGAAGAAGATAGGACAGACAAGCCTCAGGAATCAGAAGAAGATACAGATGTTAAAAATGAAGAAGAGTCAGGGAATGATACAGAAGAAACAGGAAAAACTAAAGTAGAAGTTAATTTTGATGAACTTCAAGAAAATATAACTAATAAAGAATTTAATGCTGTTTATAGTAAGTTAGAATTAATAGGAAATAAAGCTTTAACTGGCAAAGAAAAAACTGTTTATATAAATGCAAAACAACTTCTTAAAAAAGAAGGGGTACAGTATTTTTATGATGAAGGTTCAAGGCTCTATAATGAAAAAGCGTTTAAAGAAGCAAGAGAAGAATTTAGAAAAGGATATAAGTATGCTGAGGATAGTTATTTGAAGCCTCATATAATATTCTTTGATGCATCAATTAGTGAAAAGTTAGGAGATAATGAAGAGGCTATAAAGATGTTTGAGGAATATTATAATAACTATAAATCAGGAGATTATATGGCGGAAACTGTATACAAGTTAGCTATACTTTATAAAGATATGGATATTGATAGAAGTGTTTTATATGCAGAAGAGATAAAGGAAAAGTATTCAGATACTATGTATAATAATGATGTTATTACTAACTTATTAAATAGCGTAGAATAAGCTAGGAAGTGATGGTTTGATTACAGTTATTAAAGATGTTGAAGTTTATAGTCCTAAGTATCTAGGAAAGAAGCAGGTTGTTATAACATCTAACGTTTTTGAAGGAATTTATGATGAAATAAAAATACCGAAGGATTTTGTTGATATAACGGAAATAGATGGTAAAGGATATATTATGTTTCCGGGATTTATAGATAATCATGTCCATATAATTGGTGGAGGTGGAGAAGGTGGATTCTCTACTAGAACAAGAGAAATAAATTTTTCAGAATTAACTAAGGCAGGAGTAACAACTGTAGTTGGGTGTTTAGGAACTGATGGTGTTTGTAGAGACATTAATTCACTTATTGCAAAAGCTAGGGTCTTAGAGGAAGAAGGAATAACAACTTATTGTTATTCAGGTTCTTACGAAATACCAGTTAAAACAGCTACAAGTGGAATAAAAGAAGATTTAATGCTTATAGATAAAATAATTGGAGTTGGAGAAATAGCTTTATCTGATCATAGAAGTTCACAACCTAAATATGATGAATTTGTAAATACAGTAGCTAAGGCTAGAGTTGGAGGTCTGTTATCTGGTAAAGCTGGAATCGTAAATGTTCATTTAGGTGGAGGAGCTAAGAAGCTAGAAATGCTATTTTCTTTAATTAGAAATACAGAGATTCCTGCAACACAGCTATTACCAACTCATATCAATAGAAGTTCAGAACTTTTTGAAATGGGAATGGATTATTTAAAAGAAGGTGGATTTATAGATTTAACTACTAGCTCTAATCCAGAATTTTTAGAGCCTGGTGAATTAAGGGCAAGTGAAGGCTTAAAAAAAATATATGATATGAATTTGCCTTTAGATAAAGTGACATTTTCTTCAGATGCACAGGGAAGTATGCCTCTTTTTAATGAAAAAAGAGAGCTTATAGGGCTTGGAATATGTTCTGTAGAAACTTTATATGGTGAAGTTAGAGATGCAATTTTAAATAAAAATGTTCCTATAGAAGATGCTATAGCAGTAATAACTTCTAATGTTGCAGAAGTATTGAAATTTAATAACTTAGGAAGAATTCAAAAAAACTATCAAGCTGATTTTGTTTTAGTAGATAAAGATACTTTGAAGATAGATACCGTATATGCAAAAGGAAGAGCGTTAATAAAAAATAAAGAAGTATTAGTAAAAGGTACATTTGAAAATTAGCATAAAAAATAAGGGTATTATTTTTACCCTTATTTTTTTATATTAACATCTAAAAAATAGATGGTGTCCGATGACTTTAGGATCTATTTTTTCTGTTTTTTTCATCCATGTACAAGTTGCTGTAGACGGGTTATAAAAATATAAAGCTTCATTTGTTGGGTCATTACCCTTTAAAGCTTCATATACTGCGTTATAACAATTATCATCAGGATAAGCTTTTATTTGATTATTATGAACACACGAAAATGCGTTAGGTTGAAAGATTACCCCCTTAATACTATTGGGAAAATGTGAGTTTAATACTCTGTTTAATACAACAGAAGCAACTGCTACCTTTCCTTCAAATGGTTCACCTCTACTTTCTGCATAAATTAATTTAGCCATTAAATCTATATCTGCTCTAGTAACATATAGACTTTGTTGACCGTGATTAAATACTTCTACTACTTCATCTATGTTAGCATTTGTCATATTGTCTCTTTCTGAAGCCACGGCTTTTAAAGTTAAAATATTATTAAAAGGATTTACTAGTGAGAGGGCTAAGTAAAGCAAAATAAAATTAAAAAATTTTTTCATATAAACCTCCTTTTCTAACCCGGTCAAAACATATTATGACCAAAAGGAAAATATATATACTATTTTTTATTGAATTTATCCAGTTCCTCTCTTAAATCCTTTAAACTAGCAAGAAAGTCCTTGTATTTAGCAAAACTATTATTATAGTTTTCCTCAATATTTTTGCAATTATTCTCTTTATTACAGGTTTGTTCTACAACAATGGATTGTTCTAAAGAGTTAATGTATAAATCATAATAGGTAATAGTATCTTGAAGTAAATCAAAACAGTTAGTGCCTTCTTCGGGAATAGCGATACAATAAGATTTATTTTTAATTTGGTTTAGTGTTGATTTCTTTTCTTTAATATCTTTGAGTAGTACATTAAGATCTCTTTTTTCTTCCTTAATTTTATTTAAAGCTGGTTCTAAGTCTTCAGATATACTATTAAAAGTGTTAATACATTCTTCTAAGCTAGAGATATAATTTCTTTTTAAACTTACCCTAATATCTTTATCTCTATTTAGTTTTATGATGTTATTAGAATAATTTAATGTTAGATTAACAAATGTTTGACTCTCTTTTGGAAAATCCATTTTAGCACCTAAAAGATTTAAGGTTTCATAATTTTTTAGTAATAGAGAGTAGGAATTAGATAAATTTTCATATCTATCTAGTATGTCATTGTCATTAGGTTTTTTTATAATACTTAAGCAAGTTTCATATAAAGTAATATTATAATTTAATGTTTCAAGTAGCTTATCCTTTATCTCAAGCTTAGTGTCATCTAATTGTAAAGAATTTAGTTTATCCTTTATATTAGATAAGTTAACTAATTCAGTTGATAGTATATTTTCAGCATTTTCTAAATTAAGTCCTTTGCTATCTATTGAGTTTTTTAGATTAGTATTACATTTTTCAATTTCGCTGTATATGTTGTCTATATTATTATTAAGTTTATTAGAAGGAGGAGTCAAATTAATAATAAAGAAAATAAATAAAGGAATAATAATTAAGAAGGACAAGAAAATAATATATTTTTTATTTATTTTAAGTTTTTCTAAATTCATATTTTATCTCCTTTCAATGAATATTTATTATGTGTTCATATAAAATGTATATTTTTTAAAAGAAAAAATAGTATAAAAAAATATTAAATATTCATAAATTTGTAATTACCCTTATATTAAGGAATATTTATTTAGTGTATAATTTATATAGAGTAGTTTTATGAGGTGTGAAATGCAAGAGTTATATTATATGTTAACAAACACAATTAAAAATATATCAATATGGTCTATCTTAGATATACTAGTTGTATCCTTTATATTTTATAAAGGATATATGTTAATAAAAGAAACAAGAGCAGAGCAATTATTAAAAGGTTTAGTGTTTATAGTAGCACTTATACCTATAAGCTATGTATTTAAGTTAGATATGCTTTATTTTATTTTAAATAAAACATTAACTATAGGTGTATTATCTGTAATAATTATATTTCAACCTGAAATAAGAAGAGCACTAGAACACTTGGGAAGAAGTGCTTTTGACGATATTCATAATGTTCAGAGTATGGAAAATAGGAATGAAGTTGTTAATGAAATTGTAATAGCTGTGGATAATTTGGCAGAAACTAAAACTGGAGCTCTTATAGTTATAGAGCAGGCTACAGGTCTTGGCGATATATTGTTATCTGGAACAATAATTGATGCGAAGGTGACTTCTGCTTTACTTGAGAATATATTTGTTATTAATACACCACTACATGATGGTGCGACAATAATTAGAAAAAATAGAATTCATGCCTCTGGGTGTGTATTACCTTTAACTAATAATAATTTAATAAATAAAAAACTTGGAACTAGACATAGAGCTGCTATGGGGTTATCAGAAAACTCTGATGCATTAATTATAGTAGTTTCAGAAGAAACAGGAGTTATTTCTTTAGCTGTCAATGGAAAGCTTACAAGAAACTATGATAAAGATAAGCTAAAAACTATATTGATAAAATTAATGGAAAATAGAGAAGCCAAGAGAGTTAAAACAGCTAGGGAGAAGGTGAAGGCATGGATAATGGGAATGAAAAGAGAATAGTTGTAAAATTAGTTTGTTTAATTTTATCATTTGGGTTATGGTTGTATGTATCTAATGTTGAAAATCCTACAAGAACTTCAGATATAAAAGGTGTAGAAGTTGTTTTAGAAAATACAGATATATTAAAACAGTCAAATTTATGCCTTGCATCTAATCAAAGTTTTACAGTAGATTTAAAAGTTGAAGGACCTGTTAATGATATATATGTAGCAAAGAAAAATGATTTTATTATAAAAGCAGATTTAAGTAACTATAGTTTAAAAAAAGGTGAGAATAATATTCCAGTGCAAATAGTCGATTCACCAGATAACTTAAATATAAAGAATGGTGGAGTATTAACGGTAAAGGTTGTATTGGAGGAAATTGTAGAAAAAGAATTTAAAGTATCTTCAAAAGTAACTACTAGTTATAAACGTGGTTTTACAGAAGCTAATATGAATATAAGTCCTAAAACAGTGAAGGTATCAGGGCCAGAAAGCTCTGTTAATTCAGTTCAGTCAGTTGTTATTAGAGGAGAGTTATTAAATATAAAAGAAGATATAGAAGAAACTTTTGATTTAATAGCTATTAATTCAGAAGGAAATGAAGTGAAAGATGTTACTCTTAGTGAGGAAAAAGCTAAGTTGAGTTTAGGGGTAGCTGGTGATGTGAAAAATGTTCCATTAAAGGCTGAACACAAAGGCAATCTACCTGAAGGAGTGACTTTAGAAAGTATTACACTATCTAAAGATACAATAGGTATAACTGGAAAGCTAGATAAATTAGAAAATATAAGTGGTCTATCCACAGAGCCGATAGATTTATCCACAATAACAGAAGATAAAGATATTCAAGTGGGGATTATATTGCCAGAAGGTATAAGTCTTAATAATGGAAATGAAAAAATTGTTGCAAGTATAAAGGTAAAAAAGGAAGAACCTCAAAAGCCAAAAACAGAAATTGTGACTAAAAAATTAGAGGGGATAGTAGTTACACTAAATAACAAACAAAATCAATCATTAATTTATAATGCTGAAAATGTTACTGTTGAATTAGAAGGATTAAAGGAAGAGCTAGATTCAATAACTAATTCTAATATAATAGCTACTACATCATTAGAGAGTATAACTCAAGCTGGTGATTATGACATACCAGTTGATGTTAAATTAGAAAATGCAGGAGCAAGTATAAAAATTAAATCAAAACCGGAAAAGATTAAGATAACAGTCAAATAAAAAAGTGGCATTGCCACTTTTTTTTATGTTATATTATTATATAATGTTTATCTAACGATAAGAGAAAAGGATGATGATTATGGCTATAAGAGTAAATAATATAAGTTTAAATATAGATGAGTCTCAAGAGCTATTAAAAAAGAAAGTTGCAAAATCTCTTAAAATCTTAGAAGAGGATATAATAGAGCTTAAGATAATTAAGGAAAGTATAGATGCAAGAAAAAAAGACAATATTAAGTTTAACTATTGTGTAGATATAAAATGCAATGGTGAGAAGTCAGTATTAAAAAAGGCAAAGTGTAAGGATGCTAAAATTGAAGAACCTGAATTTGAGGAAAATACTGTTCATGGTAGTAAAAAACTTAATTCAAGACCAGTTGTAATAGGATTTGGACCAGCAGGGATTTTTTCAGCTCTTACTTTAGCTAGAGAAGGGTATAAACCTATAATATTTGAACGAGGAGAAGATGTGGATAATAGAACAAAAACTGTGGAAAGTTTTTGGAAGGGTGAAAGTGATCTTAACTTAGAATCTAATGTTCAATTTGGAGAAGGGGGAGCAGGTGCTTTCTCTGATGGTAAACTTACTACTAGAATAAAAGATAATAGATGCAGCTTTATTCTAAAGGAACTTGTAAAGTATGGTGCTCCAGAAGAAATAAAG
Source organism: Clostridium sp. (assembly GCA_015058405.1). Taxonomy (GTDB): domain Bacteria; phylum Bacillota; class Clostridia; order Clostridiales; family Clostridiaceae; genus Clostridium. The sequence continues at coordinate 17,919 of SVCL01000190.1, read as the reverse complement.
TATATAGGTAAGCCTCATGTTGGAACAGATATACTTAAGGTTGTAGTTAAAAATATAAGAGAAGAAATAAAAGCTCTTGGAGGAGAAATTCACTTTAATTCAAGGCTTGATAAGATAAATGTTAAGGATGGAAAAGTTCAAAGTATAATAGTAAATGGAACAGAAGTACCATGTGAAGCATTAGTACTTGCTATAGGGCATAGTTCAAGAGATACTTATGAAATGCTTCATAACATAGGAATATTTATGGAAAGTAAGGCTTTTGCTGTTGGTGTTAGAATAGAACATCCACAAGAACTTATTAATGTAAGTCAATATGGAAAGTTTGCAAATCACCCAAGATTAAAGGCAGCAGATTATAGATTAACTTATCAAAGCCCTATAACAAAGAGAGGGGTATATTCTTTCTGTATGTGTCCAGGTGGAGTTGTAGTAGCAGCAGCATCAGAGGAGAAAAGACTTGTTTCTAATGGTATGAGTTATCATGCTAGAGATTTGGAAAATGCTAATTCAGCTTTAGTTGTAACTGTTGGCCCAGAAGATTTTGAAGGAAGTTCACCACTAAAAGGAATGGAATTTCAAAGACATTACGAAAGATTGGCTTATGAATTAGGTGGAGGAAATTATAAGGCACCAGTTCAATTAGTTGGAGATTTCTTAAAGGATCAAAAGAGTACTAAGATAGGTAGTGTTAATCCATCTTATACTGCTGGATATGAACTTCAAGATATGAGAGGATGCTTACCTAATTACGTAATAGATAGCTTAAAGGATGGTATAGTAAAGTTTGATTCGAGAATCAAAGGATATGCAATGAATGATGCAATCTTAACAGGAATTGAAACTAGAACTTCTGCACCGGTTAGAATAAGTAGAAATGAAAATTTAGAAAGTATAAGTGCTAAAGGACTTTATCCAGCAGGTGAAGGAGCGGGTTTTGCTGGAGGTATAATATCTGCTGCTGTTGATGGAATAAAGGTTGCAGAAAAGATAATTATGGAATACATGGAGTTCTAGAAATATACAAGTTACCTAAAATAAATAAAAAATGTAAAAAAATTCTGAAAATTTAAGGTTTCAGAATTTTTTTTGTTACAATAAAAGTAACAGAAATGTAAATATTATACTTGTATTTGTTACAAAATTAACATACTATTTCAGGTATTTTACTCATTTCTGAAGAAAGATTGTTAAATTTACAGGATGAAAAATAAAACTAACAAGAGGGTGTAATAAAATGAGTAGAAGTTTTGATGATTTATTATCAAAGGTTAAGGAATGTAAAAGAAAAAAATTAGCAGTAGCAGTAGCTCAAGACAAGCCAGTGCTTGAAGCTGTTAAGGAAGCTAAGGATAAGGGAATAGCAGATGCCATATTAGTTGGTGATAAAGAAAAAATAAAAGAAGTTGCTTCTTCTATAGGTATGGATTTAACTCAATATGAAGTTATTCATGAAGCAGATGTAAAAAAAGCAGCACTTTTTGCAGTTCAATTAGTATCTAGCGGTAAGGCAGATATGGTTATGAAGGGGTTAGTTGATACAGCTACTTTTTTAAGAAGTGTTTTAAATAAAGAAGTTGGTCTTAGAACTGGTAAGGTTATGTCACACGTAGCAGTGTTTGAAATTAAAGGTTTTGACAGACTAATATTCTTAACAGACGCTGCATTTAACACATATCCTGACTTAAAGGCTAAGGTTCAAATAGTAAATAACTCAGTATATGTTGCTCATGCTTGTGGAATAGATTGTCCAAAGGTTGCACCAGTATGTGCTGTAGAAGTTGTAAATCCTGACATGCCAGCTACAGTAGATGCTTCATTATTATCAAAGATGAGTGATAGAGGACAAATAAAGGGATGTATAGTAGATGGACCTCTTGCACTTGATAATGCATTATCAGAAGAAGCTGCACATCATAAGGGAATTACAGGTCCTGTAGCAGGAAAGGCAGATATAATCATGCTACCAAATATAGAAACAGCTAACGTTATGTATAAAACATTAACATATACTGCTGAAGCAAGAAATGGTGGTTTATTAGTAGGTACATCTGCACCAGTTATATTAACTTCAAGAGCAGATAGTTTTGAAACTAAAGTTAATTCAATAGCATTAGCAGCTGTAGTTGCTGAAGCTAACAAATAAGATAAATAAACAAGTAAATAGGGGGAAGCTCAAATATGTCATATATGTTATTAATAATAAATCCAGGTTCTACTTCAACTAAAATAGGTGTATACGAAGGAGAAAAAGAATTATTTGAAGAAACATTAAGACATACTAATGAAGAAATCAAGAGATACGAAACAATCTATGATCAATTTACATTCAGAAAAGAAGTTATATTAAATGTACTTAAAGATAAAAATTTCGATTTAAAGACTTTAGATGCTGTTGTAGGTAGAGGTGGTTTATTAAAACCAGTAGAAGGTGGAACTTACAAAGTAAATGATGCAATGATAGAAGATTTAAAATCAGGTAAATATGGACCTCATGCATCAAATCTTGGAGGAGTTTTAGCTAGATCAATAGCTGATGAATTAGGACTACCATCATTTATAGTAGATCCAGTTGTTACTGATGAATTAGCAGATGTAGCAAGATTCTCAGGAATGCCAGATTTAAAGAGAAGAAGTATATTCCATGCTTTAAATCAAAAAGCAGTAGCTAAGAGATATGCTAAAGAATCAGGAAAACCATATAAAGATTTAAATCTTGTAGTAGTTCATATGGGTGGAGGAGTTTCTGTTGGAGCTCATAAGAACGGAAGAGTTATAGATGTAAATAATACTCTAGATGGAGACGGACCATTCTCACCAGAAAGATCAGGAGCAGTACCTGCAGGTGATTTAATTAAGCTATGTTTCAGTGGTAAATATACTGAAAAGGAAGTTTACACTAAGGTTGTTGGTAAAGGTGGTTTCGTTGGATACCTAAATACTAATGATGTTAAGGGTACTATCGATAAGATGGAAGCAGGAGATAAAGAATGCGAAGCAGTTTATAAAGCTTTCTTATATCAAATTACAAAATCTATCGGTGAAATGTCAGCTGCTTTAAACGGAAAGGTTGATCAAATAATATTAACTGGTGGTATTGCATATTCACCTACTTTAGTTCCAGATTTAAAGAACAATGTAGATTGGATAGCCCCTGTTACTGTTTATCCAGGAGAAGATGAATTATTAGCATTAGCACAAGGTGCAATAAGTGTACTAAGTGGAGAAGAAGAAGCTAAGGTTTATTAATTTTAGATGTTGTGGTAACTAAAAAATGCTTGGAATATTTAATTCCGGAACGCTAATTTGATTACAGCAAGAATTTCTATCCTTTAGTCAATTATTGTGACGGGAATTTGAAACTCGCACGAGGCTCAGACAAACAAATTCCTAGTCGTCCCATTAATTGCCTAAAGGATGAAATACTAATGCTTTATCAAAAATGGTGCCTTTATTAAATATGCCAAGCATTTTTTGTGTACACAACACTAAAATAAGAATGGTGAGTTAGTGCTTTGGGGTTAGAGGTTGTGATAACTAAAGAATATAAAAATATATATTTTTATATTTCTATATTATTATGAGCTGTTGATTATATATTAAGTTAGGGTGTGTATTGCATTTTTATTTTTATTATTTTGTTGTTTTTTAGTTGATAGTTAAATAGAAATGCTCTTTCATTTAAGTGCTCTTTTTTTGAGTTATTAACATACTTTCTTAAAGTATCCACAGAAATAGGAACTAAATTTACTGAATTTGTGGATGGATTTATGGCAAATTCACATATGTATATTTCTGCGTCTTTTGATAGTTCATATGGGATTATGTTTGGCTCTATATTTCTGTAATAATAGTCATGTCCCCATTCACCTTCTGAGGTTTCTTGATGATCTTTGAAATATTCTTTTTTTGCATCTTCACCTAGATAGAATTCTATGTTATCCATGAATATTATTGTTTTATTGTTTTTTTTCTTAATATATTTTATAAATCCTGTTTTAGTTATTTTTTCAGTGCAATAGTTTTCTCTTGGAGCAGAAAAAATAATTTTTTTTATTGGTTGATTAGATTGAAAGATTTGTGTTAATAATACAAAACAAATAAAAAATAATAAATTTGAATATAATTTTTTTTTAATAAGCATGACCAATATCTCCTTATAGTTAGTGTTATTGTTATTATTGCCATTATGGTAGAATAGTATTAAAAATTGAGGGGTGATTATAATATGAGAAGTAATATAAATCCAGATAATAAATTAAATTTAATTTCAGAGATGACTAATGATTCAAGATTTCAAGTATTAGAATATGAAAAGTTACAAGGAGCTACTGATATAAAGACTGCTTTGGGACTTAATATTATGAATGAAGCTGGAATAAAGCTTAGACAGGTTAGAATTATCCTAGAAGATAGTGCAGTGGTACTTGAATCTGGTGCACTAAGCTATATGAAAGGTGATATAGAAATACAAAGCAAAACAGGTGGTGTTTTAGGCTTAGGTAAGAAATTTATTAATAGTAAACTTACAGGGGAAACAATGTTTAAACCTACTTATGAAGGAACTGGAGAAATTTTTTTAGAGCCATCTTTTGGGCATTATGCTTTAGTAGAATTAGAAGATGAAGAAATTATAGTAGATGATGGACTTTTTTATGCTTGCGAAGATTCTGTAGAAGTAGGAATGGCTGTTCAAAAGACTGTATCGTCTATGCTTTTTGGTAATGAAGGAATATGTCAAACTAGTATTAAAGGTAGTGGAATAGTAGTTTTAGAATTGCCTGTACCGGAATCTGAAATATTTAAGTGTAAGCTATTTAATGACACATTAAAGATAGATGGAAATTTTGTTGTACTTAGAACAAGTAATGTTAAGTTTACTGTGGAGAAGTCATCTTCTATAGTTGGTTCTGTTACTAATGGGGAAGGTTTATTAAATGTTTATTCAGGAATAGGGGAAGTATGGCTTTTACCAACTCAAAGTATTTATACTGATTTAGCTTCAGAGGGGTTAACTAGTATGACTGATCCTAATGGAAAAAGAAATACAGAAGTATAGTAAAAATTAAATATATGATAATAGGTTGTTGGGATAATAGATGCTTATTTCAACAATTTATTTTTAGGGGGATATAATAGTGAAAAGATATTTGAAAAGATTTAAATTATCTTTCATATTAGCAGTGATTTTTAGTGTATTGGCAGGTTTTGTAGACGTATGCTTTACTTTGTTATTAAAAGGAGTTATTGATAAAGTAAGTGCTAGAAGTACAGGAGAATTTACTAACTTTTGTGTTAAGGCTATTTTAATCTCTATATTTATGGCAATTATTATTTATGTAAATAAAATAGTTAAAGCACGTCTTATTAAAAATGTTAATTGTGAAATAAAAAATGATATATATAAAGGTATTCAGAAGCTTAATATAGTAGAGTATAGAAAAAAGAATACAGGATATTTTTTATCTATTTTAAGTAATGATGTTAAGTTAATAGAAAGTGATTATTTCTCAACTATATTAGTTTGTTTTTATGAGATAAGTATTTTTATAACAGCCTTAATAGCTACTATTAGTATTAATTTTTATTTAGCTGTTTTTCTTATAATATTAAGTTTAATACCAATGACAATTCCATTTGTATTTAATAAGGCTTTAATAAAGGCTAAGGGGAATTATTCAGATGCAATGTGCGTTTTTGTGGAGAGAATTAAAGATATATTAAGTGCATTTGAAATAATTAAAGCATTTAACATAAAGAGAAATATTGCTGATGAATTTAATGTACATAATAATACTATGGAAAATAATCAATATGCTTATACTAGGATAAATGCAATTTCTAGTTCAGTTTCTGTTGGTGTGATGTATATTACATATTTCTTATCTTTACTTATAAGTGGATGTATGGCAATAAATGATGTTATAAGTATTGGATCAATGATAGTATCAGTAAATTTAGTTGGGAATATTGCGAATCCATTGATGTCTATATCTTCTAATATATCAACATTAAGAAGTACTAGGCTTATAAGAGATAAGATTTTAGAGGTAATTGACTATAATAATTTATTACAAGTAGATAAAAAATTAAAAATAAGGTGTTTTAATAAGATAATTGATTTTAAAAATGTAAGTTTTTCATATAATAGTAATAATAAAATATTAAGTAATATTAATTTAAGTCTATACAAGAATAAGAAGTATGCTATTGTGGGGGAAAGCGGAAGTGGTAAGTCTACCTTGGTTAAGTTACTTTTGAATTATTATAATACCTATAGTGGTAATATTTTTATAGATGATAAAAATGTTAAGAATATAAAAGAAGAAGATATGTTTAAATTAATATCAATAATCCAACAAGATGTATTTATTTTTGATGACACTATAAAAAATAATATTACTTTATTTAAGGATTATTGTGATGATGATTTAAGAGATGCTTTGCAAAAGGTTAATTTAGTTTCAATAATTAATTCATTAGAAGATAATTTAGAAACTAATATGGGGGAAAGTGGTGATAACTTTTCAGGTGGGCAAAAACAAAGGATAGCTCTTGCTAGGGCAATTATAAAGAAATGTCCAATTATTATACTAGATGAAGCTACAGCATCTTTAGACAATGATACAGCTTATAAAATAGAAAAATCTTTATTAGATATGCAGGATTTAACCTTAATTTCAATAACCCATAAGCTTATAAGAGAAAATTTAAAGATGTATGATGAAATCATATATATAAGAAATGGTCAGATTATAGAAAAAGGAACATTTGATGCTTTAATGAATATTAAAGGAAATTTTTATAGCTTATATATGCTACAAAATTAATTTACTACAATAAAGTTGTGAACCAGTAAAGCTTTAAGTATAATTAGATGTGTAATAAATGGTTTGGGAGTGATAAAGTGAATACTTATGAATCAAAATTAAAGAGTGAAGAAATGGACTTATTATTTAAGGCAATCTTAAAGCTTGAAAATTTAGAAGAATGTTATAAGTTTTTTGAAGATGTAGCAACAATAAATGAAATAAAAGCATTGGCCCAAAGAATACATGTAGCAAAACTTTTAAGAGAAAAGAAAACCTATGCAGAAATTGCAAATGTAACAGGTGCTAGTACAGCTACAATAAGTAGAGTAAATAGATGCGTTAATTATGGGAGTAATGGTTATAATATAGTTCTTGATAGACTTAAGGAAATATAAAGTTGATATAATTTAAATTAAATACTATACTAATGTATAGAAAAAATAGAATATTATATAAGTGATTTAGTGAGGTATATATATATGAGTAGAATGTTTGGAACTGACGGAGTTAGAGGAATAGCTAATACTGAATTAACAGCAGATTTAGCATATAGTCTTGGTAGAGCTGGAGCTTTTGTTCTGACAGAAGGTACACATAAGCCAAAAATATTAGTTGGAAAAGATACTAGAATTTCAGGAGATATGTTAGAAGCAGCATTAGTAGCAGGAATATTATCTGTAGGAGCAGAGGCTGTTGTATTAGGAGTAGTACCAACTCCAGCAGTTGCACATTTAACAAGAGAATATGGAGCAGATGCTGGTGTTATGATATCTGCATCTCATAATCCTGTTGAATATAATGGTATTAAATTCTTCGATGCTAGAGGATATAAGTTATCAGATGAATTAGAAGATCAAATACAAAGTACTATAGAAAATAACTTTGCAGGAGTGCCTAGCCCAGTAGGTGTTAATTTAGGTAGAGAATTCATGGGTGAATCTGCTTTAGAAGATTACATAAAATTTGCTAAAGGTACTGTATCTGTAGATTTATCAGGATTAAAAGTAGCATTAGATTGTGCTAATGGAGCATCATTCAAATCATCTGTAAAAGCTTTTAAAGATTTAGGAGCAGAAGTATGTGTAATTAACAATACACCAGATGGAACTAATATAAATGAAAAATGTGGATCAACTCATCCTGAAGAATTAATGAAGTATGTAGTTGAAAACAAGTGCAATGTTGGATTTGCATTTGACGGGGATGCTGATAGATGTTTAGCTGTTGATGAAAATGGTAAGTTAGTAGATGGAGATTTCATCCTAACACTTTGTGGAAAACATCTAAAAGAAACAAATAAGTTAAAGGACGATACTATAGTCGTAACTGTAATGAGTAACTTAGGGTTACAAATAGCTTGTAAAGAACAAGGCATGAACACTATAACAACTAAAGTTGGAGATAGATATGTTCTTGAAGAAATGATTAAGGGTAACTATGTACTTGGTGGTGAACAATCAGGACATATTATATTCTTAAATCATAATACTACAGGAGATGGCTTAGTTACAGCTCTTCAAATAGCTTCTATAGTAAAGAAAGAAAACAAGTCATTAAGTGAATTATGTTCTATTATGAAGGAACTTCCTCAAGTTTTAGCTAATGCTAAGGTTCCTAATGAAAAGAAGAATATATATTTAGAAGATGAAGAAATCAAGAATGAAATTAAGAGAATAGAAGAAAGTTTACATGGAAAAGGAAGAGTTTTAATAAGACCTTCTGGAACTGAACCATTGGTTAGGGTAATGCTTGAAGGTGAAAATCAAGAAGAAATAGATAAAATGGCTCATAACCTTGCAGATATGATAGTTGCAAAATGTAAATAATATATAGTTACGTGTATAAAAACTTGAAGTGTTTGATTAATAAAAGTAATCAAATATTTCAAGTTTTTTTGTCTTGCTCTGTATATAGAAAATTGAAAAAACTTCATATTTTAAGTTTTAGAACATAAGCTATTAATTATATAAGTAATTAAAGCTAAATTTCAATGAAATAATAATAAGTACACAATAAAAAAAGAAAAAAAGTATCAATTAAAAGTGTGTTTTATTAATAAATTATTAAAAAACACACATAGTTTTAGGAAAAAAACATAAAATAATATAAAATTCGAGTGATAAAATATTAAAATTGTAAAAATAAAGATAAAATGTTGACTTTGTCCAGTGCTTAAAGTACAATTTTACTAAAGCAAAAGTAAATAATTCCTAGTATTCATTAAATGCTAAGATGGAGAAGGTTATTTAACAAGAAAAAAGTTTAAGAGAGTCAGTGGTTGGTGTAAACTGATACTTTAGGTAAAATAATTATCACTCCTGAGCAGAGTCCTGAAAGCTTTAATAAAGTTAGTAGGCGATTTCCGGTGAGCATCCGTTATATGTAAGGGTTTGTTAGAACCGATTATGTTATATTGGGCGGAGTATTATCCACTTTTTATGATGTATATCATTATAAGGTGGTTTTTTTTATACTATTAATACTAGTAGTGAAATTTATAAATTCGTTAATTAAGGAGGGGGAGATATGGAACAAAAACATGTTCTATCAGTTCTTGTAAAAAACTCAGCAGGAGTATTAAGCAGAGTGTGTGGACTATTCTCAAGAAGAGGATATAACATTGATAGTTTAACTGTTGGTAGAACTGATGATGAAAGAATTTCAAGAATGACAATTACCTTAATGGGAGATGATGACTGCTTAGAGCAAGTAAAAAAGCAGCTTAATAAGCTAGAAGATATTATTAAGGTTATTAATCTTAAGGAAAATAACTCAGTATTTAGAGAACTAGTTCTTATTAAAGTTAAAGCTCATGCAGAAAAAAGAGCTGATATTAACGAAATTGTAAAGATATTTAGATGTAAGATAATTGATGTTTCAACAGATACATTAACTATTGAACTTACAGGTGATGAAAGTAAAATAAGTGCTTTGATTAAACTTATGGATGAGTATGGAATTAAAGAAATGGTACGTACAGGCGTTGCAGCGCTTGAAAGAGGGGAAAAACTTTTAGTAGATTATGATGACTATATAGAAGAAATATAGGTAGTAATAAGGGGGGCTTTTAATGACCGATAGAAATGTATATATTTTTGACTCGACCTTAAGAGATGGGGCTCAAGGTCATGGAATATCTTTTTCAGTTGAAGATAAGATAAAGATAGTCAAAATATTAGATGATATTGGGGTAACATATATAGAGGCTGGAAATCCAGGATCTAATCCTAAGGATATGGAGTTTTTCCAAAAAATAAAGGATGTTCAGTTAAAAACATCTAAAGTTGCTGCTTTTGGATCTACAAGAAGATCGAATGTGGAAGCTAAGGATGATAAAAATATAAAAAATATTTTATTAGCTGATACAGAAGTAGTAGTTATATTCGGTAAGTCTTGGGACTATCAGGTTCTTGAGATTATAAAAACTTCTTTAGATGAAAATTTAAAGATGATATATGACACTATAGAGTATTTAGTTAGTAAAGGTAAGGAAGTAATATTTGATGCAGAGCATTTTTTTGATGGCTATAAAGAAAATGCTGAATATGCATTGAAAACTTTAGAAACAGCTAAAAAGGCAGGGGCAAGTACCGTTGTATTATGTGATACAAACGGTGGAACATTACCAAACGAGGTTCAAGAAGTTGTTAGTAATGTTAAAGAAAAAATAGGGGGCAATATAGGAATACATTGTCACGATGATATGGGTATGGCAGTCGCTAACTCAGTCGTGGCAGCACAAGTTGGGGCAAACCACATTCAAGGTACTTTTATAGGTATTGGTGAGAGATGTGGTAACGCAAATCTAAGTTCTATAATTCCAAGTTTAATGTTAAAGCTTGGATTTACAGTAATCGATAAAGACAGTCTTTCCAAATTAACAAGTGTTGCTAGATATATAGCGGAAATATCCAATATAACTTTAAATGATGAAATGCCTTATGTAGGAGCTTCAGCCTTTGCACATAAAGGTGGAATGCATATAGATGCAATTTGTAAAGATTCTAAATCTTATGAACACATAGCACCTGAAGTTGTAGGGAATAGTAGAAGATTTTTGGTTTCTGAGGTAAGTGGTAAAAGTACTATTTTATCTGAAATTCAAAAGATATTCCCCAATATAACTAAGGATAATAAAGAAGTTCAATTAATAACTGATAGATTAAAAGAATTAGAATATGAAGGTTATCAATTTGAAGGTGCAGAAGGAACAGTTGAATTATTAATGAGAAAAGTAATTGGTAAGTATAAGCCGTTTTTTAAGCTTAATAACTTCAAAGTTTTTGCAGACCAACCTTTAAATTCAAGTAATTTCACTTCATCAGTAATGATTAATGTTACTGTGGATGGAAAAGAAGAGATGAATGCAGCAGAAGGTGATGGACCAGTTAATGCATTAGATAAGGCATTAAGAAAAGCACTTGAGGTATTTTATCCTCAATTAAGAGATGTAAGGCTTGTAGACTATAAAGTTAGAGTCTTAGATTCAGAGAGTGCTACAGGAGCAAAAGTTAGAGTTTTAATAGAATCTACAGATGGAGTTGAAAGCTGGAGTACAGTTGGGGTTTCAAGAGATATTATTCAAGCTAGCTGGATAGCATTAGTAGATTCAATAGAATATAAACTAATAAAAGATATTGAAAAAAAAGTAAAAACTTATTTTTAGGGAGATGAATTAACATGGGTATGACAATGACGCAAAAAATACTAGCAGCACATGCTGGATTAGAAAGTGTAAAGGCTGGACAATTAATTGAAGCTAATCTTGATTTAGTATTAGGAAATGATATTACTACACCAGTTGCAGTAACAGAATACAAGAAGTTTGGAGCAGATAAAGCTGTTTTTAATAAATCTAAGATAGCTATAGTTCCAGATCATTTTACACCAAACAAAGATATAAAGGCAGCAGAACAAGTTAAATACATTAGAGAGTTTGCTAAAGCTAAAGAAATAGTAAACTTCTTTGAAGTAGGAGAAATGGGAATAGAACATTGCTTAGTTCCTGAAAAAGGATTAGCAGTTGCAGGTGATGTTGTAATTGGTGCAGATTCTCATACTTGTACTTATGGAGCACTTGGAGCTTTCTCAACAGGAATTGGATCTACAGATATGGCAGCAGGTATGGCTACTGGTAAGTGTTGGTTTAAGGTGCCTTCAGCTCTTAAGTTTGTATTAAAGGGTAAACCTGCAAAATGGGTTAGTGGTAAAGATATAATCCTACATATTATAGGTATGATTGGTGTTGATGGAGCTTTATATAAATCAATGGAATTTGTAGGAGATGGACTTGAATATCTTTCTATGGATGATAGATTTACAATGGCAAACATGGCTATAGAAGCTGGTGGAAAGAATGGTATTTTCCCAGTAGATGAAAAGACTGAAGAATACTTAAAAGAACATGCAACAAGAGAATGGAAGAAGTTTGAGGCAGATGAAGATGCAGAATATGATGCAGTTTATGAAATAGACTTAAGTACATTAAGACCAACTGTAGCATTCCCACATTTACCAGAAAATACAAAGACAATAGATAATGTTGGGGATGTAAAAATAGATCAAGTAGTAATTGGTTCTTGTACAAATGGTAGAATCTCTGACTTAAGAATTGCTAGAGATATTCTAAAAGGAAAGAAAGTTAACAAAGAAATTAGAACTATTATAATTCCTGGTACTCAAAAGATTTATTTACAAGCTTTAGAAGAAGGAATTATAAAAGACTTAATTGAAGCAGGAGCAGCAGTATCTACACCAACTTGTGGACCATGTTTAGGTGGACATATGGGTATATTAGCAAAAGGTGAAAGATGTGTATCAACAACTAATAGAAACTTTGTAGGAAGAATGGGTCATGTAGAATCAGAAGTTTACCTTGCAAGTCCAGCAGTTGCAGCAGCATCAGCATTAACAGGTAAAATAACAGATCCAGAAACAGTGTAGGAGGTAAGATTAATGAGCGTAAAAGGTAGAGTATTCAAATATGGAGATAATGTAGATACAGATGTAATTATTCCAGCAAGATATTTAAACACTTCAGATCCAAAGGAACTTGCAGCACACTGCATGGAAGATATAGATTTAGACTTTGTAAAGAAAGTTCAAGATGGAGATATAATAGTTGCAAATAAAAACTTTGGTTGTGGTTCTTCAAGAGAACATGCACCTCTTGCAATAAAAACAGCAGGAGTAAGTTGTGTTATAGCATCAACTTTCGCAAGAATTTTTTATAGAAATGCTATTAATATAGGATTACCAATATTAGAATGCGATGAAGCTGTTAAGGCAATTGATGCAGGAGACGAATTAGAAGTAGATTTTGCTACAGGTGTTATTAAGAATTTAACTAAAAATGAATCTTATAAGGGAGAACCATTCCCTGCATTTATGCAAAAGATTATAGATAATAACGGATTAATCGGATATATAAATAACAAGTAGTTAAAAAAGAAATAAGCAAATAAAAATTTGGGGGTTTTAAAAATGAAAAAATATAATATAGCAGTAGTAGCTGGAGACGGAATAGGTCCAGAAGTTGTAGATGAAACTGTAAAGGTACTTAATTTAGTAGGTAAAAAATCTGGGGTAGAATTTGAATACAACTATCTTTTAGCAGGCGGATGTGCTATAGATAAGGAAGGAACAGCTCTTCCAGATGCTACTTTAGAAGCTTGTAAAAAGAGTGATGCAGTACTTCTTGGTGCTGTTGGAGGACCAAAGTGGGATGACCCAAATGCAAAGGTTAGACCAGAACAAGCGTTACTTGGATTAAGAGGTGGATTAAATCTTTACTGTAACTTAAGACCAGCAGTATTATATGCACCACTTAAAAATGCATCACCATTAAAGGATAGTTTAGTTGATAAAGGAATAGATATTGCTATAGTTAGAGAATTAACTGGTGGTATATATTTTGGAGAAAGAGGAAGAGAAGTTGTTGATGGGGTACAAACAGCTTACGATACAGAAAGATATAGCGTAAAAGAAATCGAAAGAATATTAAAAATTGGTTTTGAAACAGCTATGAAGAGAAAGAAACACTTAACTTTAGTTGATAAAGCTAATATACTTGAAAGCTCAAGACTTTGGAGAAGCGTCATTGGAGAAATGTCAAAGGATTACCCAGAAGTTAATATAGATTATTTATATATTGATAACGCATCAATGCAAGTAGTTAAAGATCCTTCTCAATTTGATACAATAGTAACTTCAAATATGTTTGGAGATATATTATCAGATGAAGCTAGTATGGTTACTGGATCAATAGGAATGTTACCATCAGCATCTCTTGGAGATGGAACTTTTGGTATGTATGAACCAATCCATGGTAGTGCACCTGATATTGCAGGAAAAGGTATAGCAAATCCACTTGCTACAATTCTTTCAGGAGCTATGATGCTTAGATATAGCTTTAATTTAGAAAAAGAAGCTAAGGCAATTGAAAATGCAGTTTTATCAGTGCTTGAAGATGGATATAGAACTGGAGATATTATGAGCGAAGGTATGAAACTTGTAGGTACTAAGGAAATGGGTCAATTAGTAATGGACAAATTAGAAAAGGGGATGTAAAAACATGAGGAGTGATGCAGTAAAAAAGGGTGCTTCTAGAGCACCTCATAGATCACTATTTAAAGCAGCAGGCCTTACTGAAGAAGAAATTGAGAGACCACTTATAGGTGTGGTAACATCTCAAAATGATATAATTCCAGGTCATGTTCACCTAGATCAAATAGTTGAAGGAGTTAAGAAAGGTGTATTAATGTCTGGAGGAACACCACTTGTATTCCCAACTATAGGTGTATGTGATGGTATAGCAATGGGACACGAAGGAATGAAATATTCTTTAGTAACTAGAGAACTTATAGCAGATAGTATTGAATGTATGGTTAAAGCTCATGGGCTTGATGCTTTAGTTCTTATTCCTAACTGCGATAAGATAGTTCCAGGTATGCTTATGGCAGCTATGAGACTTAATATACCAGCAGTAGTTGTTAGTGGAGGACCAATGCTTCCAGGTAAGTTTAAGGATACTGATGTATCATTAACAACTGTTTTTGAAGCTGTAGGTGCTTTTGAAAATGGAACAATGCTTGAAGCAGACCTTAAAGAATTAGAAAACAATGCATGTCCAACATGTGGTTCTTGTTCAGGAATGTTTACTGCTAACTCAATGAACTGTTTATCAGAAGCTATTGGTATGGCTCTTCCTGGAAATGGAACAATACCAGCAGTATATTCAGAAAGAATAAGACTTGCAAAACATGCAGGTATGGCAGTTATGAATCTTTTAGAAAAAGATATAAAACCAAGAGATATAGTAACTAAAAAATCTATAGAAAATGCTTTAGCTGTAGAAATGGCTCTTGGATGTTCATCTAATACAGTACTTCATTTAAGTGCAATAGCTAATGAAGCTAAACTTCCAATTAATTTAGATATTATAAATGAAGTATCAGCAAAAGTGCCAAATCTTTGCCACTTAGCACCTGCATCACAAACTCATATTATTGATTTATATAGAGCAGGTGGAATTGGAGCGGTAATGAATGAACTTTCTAAGAAGAATTTACTTCATCTTGATTGCATTACTGTAACAGGAAAGACTCAAGCTGAAAATATTAAAGGTAAGCATGTTTTAGATTATGAAATTGTAAGACCAATTGATAATCCATATATGCAAACTGGAGGTATAGCAATACTTAGAGGAAACTTAGCAGTAGATGGAGCTGTTGTTAAGAAATCAGCAGTTGCACCTGAAATGTTAAAACATGAAGGGCCAGCTAAGGTATTTGATTCTGAAGAAGAAGCTATAGAAGCTATTATGGGTAAAAAGATAGTAGCAGGAGATGTTGTGGTAATAAGATATGAAGGACCTAAGGGTGGCCCAGGAATGAGAGAAATGCTATCTCCAACATCAGCAATTGCAGGTATGGGACTTGATAAAGAAGTTGCCTTAATTACTGATGGTAGATTTAGTGGAGCTACTAAGGGAGCATCTATAGGTCACGTATCACCAGAAGCAGCTGAAGGAGGACTTATAGCTTTAGTAGAAGATGGAGATACAATTTCAATAGATATAGAAAATGGTAAGTTAGAACTTGTAGTACCAGAAGATGTATTAGCAGAGAGAAGAAAGAACTTAAAACCATTTGAACCAAAGGTTAAGGAAGGATATTTAGCTAGATATTCAAAACTTGTAAGTTCAGCTAGTACTGGTGCAGTATTTAAATAGTATAACGACTTAAAAAATAGTTTTTAAATAATAAGGAGGGGACTAGATGCTATTAACAGGATCTGATATAGTAATACAATCTATTATTGATGAGGGAGTTGATCTAGTCTTTGGTTATCCCGGGGGGCAGGTAATTAATCTTTATGATTCGTTATATAAGTATAAAGATAAGATAAAGCACGTTTTAACATGTCATGAACAATCTGCAGCTCACGCAGCAGATGGATATGCTAGAGCAACAGGAAAGGTAGGAGTATGTATTGCAACTTCTGGACCTGGTGCAACTAATTTAGTTACAGGAATAGCTACTGCTTATATGGATTCAATTCCACTAGTAGCTATTACTGGTAACGTACCTATGAATCTATTAGGTAAAGATAGTTTTCAAGAGGTAGATATAACTGGAATTACAATGCCTATTACAAAACACAATTATATAGTAAAAGACATTAATAAGCTTCAAGAGGTTATTAATGAAGCTTTCTATATAGCTAAAGAGGGTAGACCAGGACCAGTTCTTATAGATATTCCAAAGAATATTCAAATTGAAAAAACAGAATATAAGAAGAGAAATCCTATAAAAGTTGAAAGAAAAGAGTTTAGCATAAAAGAGGAAAAGGTACAAAGAGCAATTGAAATGATTAATGATGCTCAAAAGCCTTTTATATACGTTGGTGGTGGAGCTGTTGCATCTGATGCAGCTAAGGAAGTATTAGATTTAGCAGAAAAGATAAATGCACCAATTTGTAATTCTTTAATGGCTAGAGGTGTAATTCCAACTGATCATCCTTTATATACAGGTATGATTGGAATGCATGGAACTAAAGCTTCTAATATAAGTGCTACTAAATGCGATTTATTTATAGCATTAGGTGCAAGATTTTCTGATAGAGTTATTTCAAATCAAGATAACTTAAGAGATGC
Source organism: Clostridium sp. (assembly GCA_015058405.1). Lineage (GTDB taxonomy): Bacteria > Bacillota > Clostridia > Clostridiales > Clostridiaceae > Clostridium. The sequence goes on along the minus strand of SVCL01000190.1, from coordinate 951 downwards.
ACAGGTAATTCATATAGATGTAGATCCAGCTGAAATTAATAAAAATGTTAGGGTTGATTTATCTATTATTGGAGATTTAAAAAGTGTCCTTAATAGAATTAATCCAAAGCTTTCATCTAAGAAAAATGAAGAATGGATTGAAAATATGAAGAAGTTAAAATCTTTAAAAGCGTATAAAGAAGATAATGGTGATTCTTTAACTCCAGAATTTTTCTTTAATACTCTTAATAAGTTAGATCCAGGCAATTTAATTATTTCTACTGAAGTAGGTCAACATCAAATGTGGGCTTCTCAATATTATAATTTTAAAAAGCCTAGAACTTTAGTTACTTCTGGTGGGCTTGGAACAATGGGATTTGGATTTGGAGCTGCTATTGGAGCACAATTTGGTAAACCTGATTGCAAGGTAATTAATATAGCTGGTGACGGAAGCTTTATGATGAACTGTCAAGAGATGGCTACAGCTGTATCTAATAATTTACCTTTAGTAGTTGTTGTTATGAATAATAATGTTTTAGGTATGGTTAGACAATGGCAAACTTTATTCTTTGATGGAAGGTATTCTAATACTACTTTAAATAGGAAGACAGATCTTGTTAAGTTTGCAGAAGCTTTTGGAGCTACAGGATATAGAGTTACTGCAAGAAGTGAACTTGAAGATATTTTAAAGAAAGCATTAAAGGCAGAAGGGCCAGTTCTTATTGATTATAGAATAGAGGAAGATAAGAAGGTATTCCCTATGGTTGCACCTGGTGCTTCTATTAATCAAATAATGACTGAAGATGATTTTTAAGATTTTATAGATTGAGTAATGGGAGTGTCGCATTAGCAATTTAAAAAATTGCTAATGGCACTTCCTTTTTGGATAAATATAGCTATTTGGAGTTACTAAAAAACTTTGATCTAAAATTTAACGCACTTTAATAAAGGTTCGTAAAAATATAATTTTTT
>SVCL01000026.1 GCA_015058405.1 Clostridium sp. | reverse complement strand
CTGACTTACCTTTTAAATTAATAGCTTGAAGAACTACTGGAGCATTTTTAGCTGCAACTCTTTTTCTGTGATAAAAGAATTGGCTAGGATTAATATTACGCTCCTTGCAGAATTGTTTTATAGATATTTTTTTATCAAGAGGGCACTTCCAATATCTAGATACCAATTTTTTTACGCTTACTATGTTAGAATTAAAATAAATATATTTTATTATAGATTAATTAAATTAAGAAATGTTTTTTGGGGGGAGAGAAAAAGATGAAAAAAATAGGGATAATATATTTTTCGGGTACAGGAAATACAGAATTCATAGCAAGAGTAATTAAGGAAGAAGTAGAAAAAAATAATATAGAAGCAGATTTGATAAATATAGAAAAAGATAGAATAGAGTGTGAAAATTATGATTCATTAATTATAGGTTCACCTGTATATGTAGAGAGATACCCAGAATTGTTATTTGAATATATTAAGAATATTTCAGAGGATTATAAAGGAAGATGCATGCTTTTTACAACTCAAGCATCTTGTAAAATGATAACTGCATTTCAGCATTTTTTAAATAGAGTAAAATATCTTAATGTTACCTACTGTGCAGTTATGAGTATGCCTAATAATTTTTATAATTTTATGTTTGATAAAGTACCAGATGAAGAAAAAGAAAATATGATTTTAAATTCTACGGAAATGTGTAAAGAAGCAGTAAATAACTTTTTAAATGGAAAATATAATTTCTATCCTGTTAAGAGAAGTAAAATAATAGCAATAGATTTAATTTATAAGATATATTATAAATTTTTTATCAAGAGTATTACGAAGAATATTAAAATAGACACTAGTAAATGTATTAAGTGTAAGTTATGCGAAAAGAAGTGTCCAGTTAGTGCTATCGAAATAAGGGATCAAGTGATTTTCAAAAAGAAATGTTTATTATGTCAAAGATGTATGAGTAATTGTCCTAAAGATGCTTTTTATTATAAAGATAAAAAATATATACAATATAAACTTAAGTAAAAATGTAAAATAAATACCCCAAGAAGAAAGAGATTAAGTAATCTTCTTGAGGTATTTTAGATTATACTAAATTAAGGTAAATGCTAAAATGAAATTTATTAATTCCATTTTAAGTTATCAATATAAGCATCCCAATTTCCGTCATCAGCTGTTACAGTAAGTTCAACTTCTTGATTACCTGTTTTATGACTAATATTATTTAGAGTATATGTTGCAGGATTACTTCCACCATAGTAGAAAGTACCTTTATATTCTCCACCAATTTTTAAATCAACTTTAGCCATATTATTATTGTTTGAACAGCCACGAAGTGAGAAATTATGAGTGCCTTGAGCAAAGTATTGAGTAAACTTACAAGAGTCTCCATTTGCATACAATGCAACTCCAGAGAAAGGATTATTTATCTTTGAAGCATACTTACCATCAAGTTGCATATTTTCACATTCTTTTTGTGAAGTATTATTAACTGGTGGATTAGTTGGTGAATCTGGTGAACCAGAATCAATTTTACCACCTACACTAATTGAATTTTTATATACATTAGCGCTTCCACTACTTTGGTATCCTTCTACATTAAGAGCAGCTTCATATAGATTTCCAAGTTTCATACCTTTCTTTTCCCATTCTTGAAAATGCTTACTAACTGATATTGTTCCACTAGTACGTTTAGAAGTACGAACACTCCAATATTGTTTAAATGTTGTATTTCCTTCTATTGATGGTTGATTTACACGAGTAGTTTCGTAAACATCGTAAGTTCCTCCATCAACTGTTATAGTACCCTTTGATGTTGCTCCTGGTGGACGCCAGCTTCCCCAGCTGTCTACAATATAGTATTCAACTAGTGGACTCTTTGTCCAACCGTAAACACATAAATATGAGTTACCTGATGGTTTATAATCGCAACCATAGTCTATTGAAATATTACCAAGTTGTTTGTATGTCTTAGTACAGTCGAATTTTTTACCTTTACGGAATAATGCATTACCAATATTGCTCCATTGACAACTAAAAGCTCCACCATTGTTAAGAGTCATACTTGTATTTCCATAATCTTTCCATAGCTCGTAGTTATAGCCATCTTGTATACCTGTAGAATTATTAGTTAGTACTTTTTGAGCAGCATAAGCATTTACTGCAGGAATAAATGTGAAAAACATTAGAACTGAAATAAACAAACTAATTAACTTTTCTTTCATTATTAACACCTCCCTATATCCATATTTTAACATAAAGGAAAATATATGTATACGATTAATTGTAATTTCTTACAAAAAAATATGTAGCTTATTAAATAAAAAGTAATGAGATATAATAAAATTAATGTATGTATAAAGGTATGTTTTTTGTTATTTAATATGGAGTTATTTATTGGTAATAATATATAATTAGATATGAAAGGTGTGAAACATATATTATATTTTAAATTATAGAAATTGCTTTGAAATTATATATAAGATATTGAGGGGAGAGAAAAAATTGACTTTACAACAATTAAGGTATGTTGTTATGGCAGCAGAAAAAGGAACACTTACAGATGCAGCGAAAGAATTGTATATTACACAGCCAAGTTTAACAAAATGTATAAAGGAACTTGAAAATGAAATAGGAATAAAAATTTTTGATAGAACTAATAAAGGTATTATTCTTTCAAAGGAAGGAGAAGAATTTCTTTCTTATGCAAGGCAAGTATTAGAGCAAGCTGATATCTTGGAAGAAAGATATATACATAAATCAATTAGAAAACAACAATTTTGTGTTTCAACTCAACATTATTCTTTTGCAGTAAATGCATTTGTGGATCTAATTAAAATGTATGGAAATGAGAAATATGATTTTTCATTAAGAGAAACACAAACCTATGAAATAATTGAGGATGTAGCAAATATGAAAAGTGAAATTGGTATTCTTTATATGAATAGTTTTAATGAGTCAGTTTTAAAAAAAATATTAAAAAATCATGATTTGGAATTTAAAGAATTATTTATAGCTAAACCTCATATATTTATAAGTTCAAAAAATCCATTAGCTAAAAAGAAACAAGTTACTATGGAAGAATTAAAGCCTTATCCTTATTTATCATTTGAACAAGGAGAACATAATGCTTTTTATTATTCAGAAGAAATTTTTAGTATGATGGAAAGGCCTAAAAATATTAGAGTTAGAGATAGAGCCACTTTATTTAATCTTCTTATAGGGTTAAATGGATATACAGTTTGTAGTGGAGTAATTGATGAAGAACTAAATGGTAAAGATATTATTGCGGTTCCTTTAGAAGAAGAAGGTAACATGTGTATAGGAATTGTAACTCACAAAAAATCATATCCTAGTAGATTAGGAAGTGCATATGTAGATGCATTAAAAAAATATATAAATATAAATTAATATTTTTTTATGTTTTGGTATAGATAATAGTTATAACAAACCTATATTTTTATATATTTTATTTATAAAATTTATGGCGCTATAATGAATACAAGATTTAGGAAGTGAAAAATAAAGTTATATTGGGGGAGTTAAAATGACAAAAAGAAATACACCATTTCATTATGATTATGTAGGAAGTTTTTTAAGACCTGATTATTTAAAGAAGGCAAGATTAGATTTTGAATTAGGTAAAATAACAAGAGATGAATTAAAGGAAGTTGAAGATAAAGCTATAATTAACCTAGTAAATAAGCAAAAGAAAGCAGGATATAATGTTATTACTGATGGAGAATTTAGAAGAGCTACATGGCATCTTGATTTTATGTGGGGATTTAATGGAGTAGCACATAAAAAGACAGAAGATGGTGTTTTATTTCATGGTGAACCAGCTTTAATTGATGATACATGGTTAACAGGAAAAATTTCGGTAGAAAATCATCCTTTTGTTGAGCATTTTAAATTTGTTAAAGCTCTTGAAGATGAAAATACTGTGGCAAAACAAACAATTCCTGCTCCAGCACAATTCTTTCAACAAATGGTTATTCCTAAAAATAAAGCTATTACAAGAAAGTTTTATCCTACTGATGAAGAATTAATAGATGATATTGTTAAGGGATATAAAAAAGTAATTACTGATTTATATAAAGCAGGATGTAGAAATATACAACTTGATGATTGTACATGGGGAGTATTAGTAGCAGAAGGTAGTGTAGAACGCTATGGTAAGGATGCAGATCTTAAAACAATAACAGAGAAGCTTCTAAAGGTTAATAATATGGTTATTGAAGGAAAGCCAGATGATCTTGTAATTAATACTCACATTTGTAGAGGAAATTATCATTCATCATATTTTAGTAGTGGAGCATACGATGCAGTTGCAGAGCCTCTTTTTGGTAGAGAGAATGTAGATGCATACTATCTTGAATTTGATGATGAACGTTCAGGAGGATTTGAACCATTAAAATCAGTAACTGGAGATAAAAAAGTAGTTCTTGGACTTATTACAACAAAATCTCCAAAGCTTGAAAATAAGGAGCAAGTAATTGCACGTATTCATGAAGCCGAAAAGTACATACCTCTTGATAGACTTTATTTAAGCCCTCAATGTGGATTTGCTTCTTGTGAAATAGGAAATAAGTTAACTGAAGAAGAACAATGGGCTAAATTAGCTTTAGTTAAAGAAATTGCAAAGGAAGTTTGGAATTCTTAATATGTTTTAGTATTAGACTCTTACCATGGTATGGGTCTATTTTAATGTACAGAATTACATAAAGTAATATAATATAATTATTGTAATAAATTAAGAAGGTGAACTTATGAAAGATACTTTAGAGAGAATAAGAAAGTTTAGAGAGGATAGAGATTGGTCTCAATTTCATACTCCTGAAAACTTAGCAAAAGCAATTAGTATAGAAGCAGGAGAATTATTAGAGCATTTTTTATGGAATAATGATTTTGATAAGGAAGAAGTATGTGATGAATTAGCTGATGTATTAGTTTATTGTGTACATATGGCAGATTGTTTAGATGTTAATATTGAAGATATAGTAAATAGTAAAATGAATAAGAATGAAAAAAAATATCCAGTAGAAAAAGCTAAAGGAACAAGCAAAAAGTATACTGAATTATAAAATTATATGAGGTGGGCATGGGATTAGTACAAACGTATTCTTATAAAAAGGAATTTTTAGACCATATTAAAAATTATAAGTATGGTTTAAATTGGCCAGTGGTTTATATTATTAGAGGTGAGAAGGAAGCTTATGTTGGAGAATCTACAAGAGTTTATAAAAGATGCTTGGAACATTTTAAAAATAAAAATAGAGTTAAGTTAGATAAGATTGATATTATTAGTGATTATGATTTTAACAAGTCTGTTACTTTAGATTTTGAATCAATGATGATTGAGTATATGGCGGCTGATGGAAAGTATTTGTTGCAAAATGGAAATAATGGCTTGAGACAGAGAGAGTATTATAATAAAGAAAAGTATGAAGAAAAATTTGAGGCTATTTGGAATGAATTAAAGGAAAAAGATATTGTAGTACGGGGATTATTTGAAATAAGAAATAGTGATTTATTTAAATACTCACCTTATAAATCTTTAACTAGTGAACAATATGAAGTTGTAGAATCAATAGTTGATAACATACTTAATAATGAAAAAAGTAATAATCTTATTCAAGGTGAGCCAGGCACAGGAAAAACTATTGTTGCAATTTATCTTATGAAATACTTGATTGAAAATGAAAAGACAAAGGATATGAAAATTGGTTTAGTTGTACCAATGACATCTTTGAGATCTACATTGAAGAAAGTGTTTAGAAATGTGAAAAACTTGAAGTCGAGTATGGTTATAGGCCCTTCTGATGTAGTTTTAGGAGATTATGATATACTAATTGTCGATGAGGCTCATAGATTAAGTAGAAGGGTAAATATAAGTTATATGAGATCTTTTGATGAGTGCAATAGAAAGCTAGGGCTTAATGAAGATAATGATCAACTTGATTGGATAAGACTTTCTACTAAACATATGGTATTGTGTTATGATAAAAATCAATCTATAAAACCATCTGATGTAAGACCGGAAAAGTTCGAAAAAATACAATTTACTAAGTTTAAAATTACTTCTCAAATGAGGGTATTGGCAGGAGAAGATTATATTAAATATATTGAAGATATACTTAACCAGACTCAAGAACAGGTTAAGGAATTTGGAAATTATGAATTATTTCTTTTTGATGACTTAGGTGAAATGCATGAACAGATAAAAATTAAAGATAAGAAATATGGACTTAGTAGGATAATTTCAGGTTATGCTTTTGAGTGGAAAAGCAAAAATAATCCTAAAGAATATGATGTAGTTATAGGTGAAAAAAAGCTTAGGTGGAACTCAATTGCAAAGGATTGGATTAATTCTGAAAATGCAATAAATGAAGTTGGATGTATTCATACAACACAAGGCTATGATATAAATTATGCTGGCATTATATTAGGTAATGAAATAGTATATAGAAATAATAAGATAGAAGTTATTAAAGAAAATTATTACGATAAGAATGGCAAGCGTACTATATCTAATGAAAATGAATTGAAAAAATATATACTTAATATTTATAAAACATTATTAACCAGAGGAATTAGAGGAACATATATATATGTTTGTGATGATGAATTAAGAAGGTATTTAAAAAAATATATAAATACATTTAATTCTACTTATAAAGTACTAGAAAAAGAAATAATTAATAAAGAAATTACAATAACTAAATAGTTTTTTTGAAAGTAAGAAAAGATGAAAGGTTGTACTAAGTAGTATAATCTTTCATTTTTATATATAAGTTATGGTATTATGTTACATAATGATTTAAAATAATTAATAGAATTATTGGAGGAAAATATGTATTTAGTATCTTTATATTTTGATAAAAAATCATCAAATAAAATACAAGGTTTAATAAATAAAGTAGCATACAAAAGTGGTAATAATTTTATGATTGATGGATGTGTTTCACCCCATATAACTATTGCAGCTTTTCAAACCAATAAAGAGGAAGAGGTAATAAGAATATTAGATGAAAAAATTAAATCTATAAAGTCAAGTGAAATTACTTGGGCATCTATAGGTGTATTTAAATCATCGGTTATATTTTTAGCGCCTGTTTTAAATGAATATTTACATAATATATCAGTTTCTATAAACCAAGGCATAGCAAAAGAAAAAAATATAACAATAAATAAATTTTATTTGCCTTTTCAATGGATGCCTCATACAACTATTGCAAAGAAGTTAAGTAAAGAGGAGTTAATGTTAAGTTTTGAAGAATTAGAAAAGAACTTTACTATTTTTAAGGGTATGGTAACAAAAATAGGGTTATCTAAGACTAATCCTTATGAAGACATAAAGGTATGGGATTTAACAAGACATAGCTAATGAACTTAAAGAACGATTATCTTATGATGAAATGATATATTATAAAGAATGTTAGAAGGTTGCAAAAAACCAGTTAATAGAAGTTGAAGAAAGGGTATAAGAAACTTTCTTTTAAATTTAATTAACTGGTCTTTTTATATATTTTTATAATACTTTAATCTAAGTTCTTTCCTGTAAACGCAAGTGGTAAAAGTTCTTCTAATGTATATTCTAAATATTCTGTTGTGCTTTTAGCAACTATTACTTTAAAGTTTTTTAAATCACAGAATTCAGCCATAACTTGCCTGCAAACACCGCAAGGGGCACAGAAATCTCCTTCACCTTGCTTAATATCTTTTTTATTTCCTACTATCGCAATTGCTGTGAAGTCTTTATGTCCTTCAGAAACTGCTTTGAATATAGCTGTTCTTTCTGCACAATTTGTTGGTGTGTATGAAGCATTTTCTATATTACAACCTTGATATATAGTACCATCTTTACAAAGTAAAGCTGCCCCTACATTAAAATTTGAATATGGTGTATAACAATATTTTTGAGCTTCAAATGCTTTTTCTATCAATAATTCTTTGTTTATCATAGTTTTACCCTCACTTTTTAAAAGTAATAAATAATCCAAATAAATCTATTTGTAGTTAAAGTATATTAATTATATCATAATAAGGAATTAAATTTATGACAATAAGTTTTCAGAAAATAGTTTTGAATTCCGACCTAAAAGAAGAGCAAAAGATGCAATAATGAAAGCACAAGGTTATATAAATGAAGGTTACAGATGGGTTGTGGATATAGATTTAGAAAAATTCTTTGATAAAGTAAATCATGATATTCTAATGTATAAATTAT